>CAIVEA010000538.1 GCA_903904765.1 uncultured Chloroflexota bacterium | reverse complement strand
CGGCGCATCCTGACTGTTGCTATCGAACACCTTATCCGAAACCAGCAGGTACATCATCAGTACACCGACGACGATCACCGTAACTGACTTCATCAGGTTCAGGGCGGTCATCCCGCGATAACGGGCGACAGCCTGCCGGATAGCTTTCTCGGAGTCGGGCATGGCTAGTACACGCGCTCTTTCGGGATGAAGCGCGGGTCTTCCGCTGCCAACGACATATCCACCTTCTTCTTCAGGTTGAGTTCGATGGAGGTCTGGCCTTCCTGATAGACCGCGCTGCCCTTGCGATAGGCCAGCGTATGCACCAGCCACTTCACATCGTCACGATCTTTGAAGTCTTCGCGGCTGTGACCGCCCCGGCTCTCCTGACGTTCCAGCGCACTGACCGCCGTCACTTCAGCGAGGTCGAGCAAGCAGCCCAATTCCCACGCCTCCACCGCATCGGTGTTGTACTTGTAGCCGCGATCATCGAAGGTCAGGTCGTTGCGGTAGCGTTCGCGCAGTTCGCGCACAACCTTGAGCGCGTTGCTCATGCCGTTGGCATCGCGGAACACGCCCACGCCTTCCATCATAACCTTCTGCATCTGCTTACGAATTTCGTAGGGGCGGGTCTTGCCCTTGCTGGCACGCAGCCGCTTGAATTCGGCTTCGGTTTCGGCGGTGGGGTTGGGCGGCAGCGGGATCAAATCGGTTTTCTTGACGTACTCGGCGATCTTCATGCCGCCACGCCGCCCGAACACGATCAAGTCCACCAGCGAGTTCGTCCCCAGCCGGTTCGCGCCGTGACAGCTCACGCAGGCGCATTCGCCAGCAGCGTACATACCCGGCAAAACTGTCCAGTTTTCGTCAATCACCACTTCAGCATCCACGTTGGTCGGAATGCCGCCCATCGCGTAATGCGCCGTCGGCTGAATGGGCATCGGCTCGGTCAGCGGATCAACGCCAGCATAGGTGCGGCACACATCCAGCGTTTCCGCCAGCACGCGGGCGACATAGGCTTCGTCCACGCGGCGGGTTTCGCCGGCTTCCGCCAGATAGCGGTTGACGGTGCTGGGACGGATGTCCAGATGCACATAATCCTTGTTCGGCCCCACGCCGTTGCCCGCCCGCAGTTCGAGGTAGATCGAACGGCTGACCACATCACGGCTGGCGAGGTCTTTAATCTTGGGCGCGTACTTCTCCATGAAGCGTTCGCCGTGACGGTTGAGGATGATACCACCTTCACCGCGAATACCTTCGGTGAGCAGCACGCCCAGCCCGTACAGGCCGGTGGGATGGAACTGATAGAATTCCATATCCTGCATGGGGATGCCCCGGCGGAACACGGCTGCTGCGCCGTCGCCCGTCAGGGTGTGCGCGTTGCTGGTGATCTGCCACACGCGCCCCCAGCCGCCCGTCGCAAACAGGGTGGCTTTGCCATGAAAGACGTGCAGTTCGCCCGTGCCCAGTTGCAGGGCGATCACGCCCACACATGCGCCCTGATTCATGATGACATCCACCACATGGAATTCATCAAAGAAGCGCACCTGATTCTTAATACATTGCTGGTAAAGAGTCTGCAAAATCATGTGACCCGTGCGGTCAGCCGCATGGCAGGCGCGGCGCACCGGCTTCTCGCCAAAATTGCTGGTGTGGCCGCCGAAACGACGCTGGCTGATGCGGCCTTCCGGGGTGCGGTCAAATGGCAACCCCATGTGCTCCAGTTCGATCACCGCGTCCACCGCATTCTCGGCCAGCACCTTCGCCGCGTTCTGGTCGGCCAGATAGTCGCCGCCCTTCACGGTGTCGTAGGCATGCCACAGCGGTTTGTCTTCTTCATAGTTGCCCAGCGCCGCGCCAATGCCGCCCAGCGCCGCCCCGGTGTGGCTGCGGGTGGGATACAACTTGCTCACTACTGCTACGTTCGCGCCACCTTTGCTGGCATACAGCGCGGCCATCAGACCTGCGCCGCCTGCGCCAACGATGATGGCATCAAATTGATGCGTCTGCATTCGCCCAAACTCCTCTACAAAGCCCTTGCAATACGGGTTGCCAGTAAACGTCCCAACCCTATCATCTTTCAGGGATGGGTTTTGGCTAGAGAACCCTCACCCTATATCCCTCTCAAGGGTAGGTTTTTTAAGAACCTCACCCCCGTCCCCTCTCCAAGACGCGGAGTACCGCTTTGGAGAGGGGTGAAAGAGTCTGCTGCTTGCTCCCCCTCGCTGTTACTACGGAGAGGGGGCTGGGGGGTGAGGTTTTAGGTTGAGGGTTATCCTGCAAAAAACCTACCCTTGAAAGCCCTATATCCCTCTCCCTCAGGACGAGGGACTTCCAGAAAGTTATTTCTGGTTTACTCCCCTTCGCCCTGAGGGAGAAGGGGCTGGGGGATGAGGGTTCATCCCCAAAACTTACCTTCATAAGAACCCTTTATCCCCGCGTACAGACAGACGTTTACTGATGCAGGGTCGCCATCGCTTCCTGCGCCATCTTAATCGCCGAGTCGTTGATCGTGCCGAACAGCGCACCTGCGCCCAGCACCAGCAGCACCACCGCGCCGATCACGCACAGGTAGATTGCACCGCGCTTGAGCAGCGGGCTGAATCCAGTGTAATCGGTCAGCACGAGGCGCAGGCCGTTGAAGCCGTGTACCGTCACCAGCGCCAGCAGCGCCAGATCGTACAGCCGCCAGATCGCCAGCGGGCCGATCAGATAGTTCCAGCGGTTCGCCACGAATTCCACCGCGGTTCCGGTGTTGTTCACAGCCGTCGTGCCGACGGTCACAAAATTGGCGGCGGTGATGTCGAACACGCCCTGAATGACGTGCATCATCGCCAGATGACCGAACACCAGCGGCAGGATAATCAGACCGCTGAGGCGCATGAATGACCACCAGAAGCGTTCCAGTTTGCTGCCTTTGGCCTTCACACCGGCCTTGCGTTCCGCCTTGCTCTGTTCGGGGCGGATGATGCCCACCACGCCGGAAAACAGGATCGCGCCGATGATGGCCGCGCCGATGCCGGCAGCGAACGGCAGTTGTGCGCTCAGCACTTCGCCGATGCCGAGGATTTTGCTTTCAGGATCGCCGTAGAAGCGCAGCACATGACCAAACATGCCGATGAACACCGGCACGAGGATGACCAGCGTGCCGATCAGCACCCAGCCGGCGGCCTTCTGCTGATGCTTCCACCACACCGGCTTGAAATCGAATACCACGATTCGCAAGCCGTTGAGCGCATGATAGATCACGCAGGCCACCAGCCCGAACTCACCGATAGTGAACAGCGGTGTCTGGTAGGTGGCAATAGCTTCCACATACAACTGGGGATAGAACACAGCCCAAGAGGTGTCAATCACGTGTAGGGTGATGAACAAGACGACGCCCAGCCCGCTGAGGCGGTGCAGGACCCAACTCCACTGCCCGATAGCCCCTCGATAGCGCATGGTTTCGGTAATGGTTAAAACGAGAGAAGTCACTGAACTTTCCTCCTCCGAAAAAATAAATCGTGATTCACGATTTTGAGCACCTATTTGGAAATGGCGTGTGGCGTGCGGATTATAACACTCGCCCCCGCCTGCGCCAATAAGACCAACACGCCTTGCACAAGGCGAATGCCGCTTACGATGTTCACATCTGAAGGGGTGCATATCGGCAACTAACGTTAGAATAGAGGTGAGAACGGTTCTTCATTCAAGCAAGGTTTTTTGAAAATGGCAGCTTATTTACTCGGCATTGATAACGGCGGTACGATCTCCAAAGCCGCCCTGTTCGACCTGCACGGCAAGCAAATTGCCAGCGTGGGGCGCAAAGTGGCGACCACCTACCCCCGCCCCGGCTATGTGGAACGTTCCATGCCCGAAGTGTGGCAAACGACGGTGGAGGCCATTCGCAGCCTGCTGGCGGACACCGGAATTGCACCGTCGGAAATTGCGGCGGTGGGCTGCACCGGACACGGCAACGGCCTGTATTTGCTCGATCAGCACGGCGAACCGCTGCGGAACGGCATCCTGTCGGTGGACAGCCGTGCGGCGGCGCTGGTGGACGAGTGGGCGGCAGCAGGCATTCTGGGGCGCGTGTGGCATCCGCTGTACCAGCAAACATGGGCGGGGCAAGTCGCGCCGCTGCTGGCGTGGCTGAAACGCCATGAGCCGGAGACGATGGCACGCCTCGGTCATGTGCTGCTGTGTAAGGACTACATCAAGTATAAGCTGACGGGGACGCTCAATAGCGACCACATGGATATGAGCTGTGGCAGCGTGTACGATCTGAACGCTCGCCAATACGCGCTGGACACGCTGGAAGCCTTTGGCATCGCGGATTATCTGCCCACCTTCCCTGAACTGGTCGAAAGCACACAGATCATCGGGCGCGTGACCGACAGCGCGGCGCGGCTGACGGGCTTACAGGCCGGAACGCCTGTCGCAGCGGGCATCTTCGATGTCAGCGCCTGTGCCCTGAGCGCCGGGGCGCTGGAGCCGGGGCAGGCGTGCATCGTGGCCGGCACATGGGGCATCAACTCGGTGGTGACGGCGGGTGTGGTGGATAACCGCGACTTATTCATGAACTCGGCTTACCTGTCGAATGCCAATCTGCTCCTCGAAGCCAGCCCGACATCAGCTTCCAATCTGGAGTGGTATGTGACCGAACTGTGTGCCGCCGAGCGTGAACAGGCGCGGGAGCGCGGCCTATCAGTGTACGAGGTGTGCAACGAGATTGTGGAGCGCACCCCGCAGACCAGCGTGCTGTTCCACCCGTTCCTGTTCGGCTCCAACGTGGGCGGTGCAGCGCGGGCAGGTTTTTACGGCGTGGGCGCATGGCACACCCGCGATCACCTGCTGCGGGCGGTTTACGAGGGCGTGGTCTACACCCATGCCAGCCACATCGCCAAACTGCGCGGCGCAGATGTGCCCATCCTGTCGGCGCGGCTGACGGGCGGCGGGGCACGCAGCCGCGTGTGGGGGCAGATGTTCGCGGATGTGCTGGAGATGCCGATGGAAGTGGTCACGGGCGAGGAGATGGGCGCACGCGGGGCGGCCATGTGTGCGGGCATTGGCGCGGGCGTATACCGAGATTATGCGGACGCGGCGGCGCAGGTGGTACAGGTCGAACGCCGCTACACGCCAAACGCGGACACGCAAGCCTATTATCAGGCGCGGGCGCGGCTGCACGGACGGCTGTCCGGCGTGCTGCGCGAGGCATGGGTGGAGATGGCCGCGCTAGATGGTTGAGGGAATAAACCAGAATCCTCACCCCTTTTTCCCCTCCCCATGCATGGGGAGGGGTTAGGGGCGGGGACTCTTTTAGGCTAAACGTGTACTGGCTGACGCGGGGGCGAGGGCGCTTTCGCGTCCCCCTACTTGGTGTAATTCAGCGGGTTGCCCTGACTGCCTTTTTTGCCGTCCGGCCATGTGGTCTGCTCATCAAACTGCACGCCGTTCACATTCGCGCCTTTCATGTCCGCGCCCTGCAAATTGGCCTTGTTCAAACGGGCGTTGGTCATGTTGGCCGCCGCCAGCCGCGCCCCTTGCAGGTTCGTGCCAGTGAAGTTCGTGCCCAGCAGCGTGGAGTTGTTGAAATCTGCGAACGGCATCTGCGCCATCGAGCAGTCGGTTCCGGTCATGTTGGTGTTGCGCAGAATCGTCTCGCGGCAGGTGCTTGCCATCATATTCGCACCACGCAGAGATGCCCCTTCCAGATTCAAGCGCGTCATATCCAGTGCGCTCAAATCCACGCCGGCCATACGCGGATTCGGCCCCGCCGCCACCAGCGCCAGAATGAGTTCTTTACGGCTGATTTCCGCCATGCTGCATGTCCTCCCGATAATAAGCAATGATCTGGTCAATGGTCTCATTGAGCACGGTGCTCGGTTTCCAGTCCACGACGGAGGCAATCCGTTCCAGACTGGGAACGCGGCGCCGGAAGTCTTCAAAGCCGGCTTCATACGCCTCATCATACGGGATGAACTGGATGGGCGACTCGCTCCCCGCCCGCGCCTTCACCCGTTCCGCCAGTTCGAGGATGGTCACTTCCTCGTTCGTGCCGATGTTGAACACCTGCCCGACAGCCTCCGGCGACTCGGCGAGGCGGTGGATGGCATCTACCACATCGTGTACGTTGCCGAAGCAGCGCGACTGCGCCCCATCGCCGTACACGCGCAGCGGTTGCCCCTTCAGCGCGGCCTGCACGAAACGCGGCAGCACCATGCCGTACTGTCCGGTCTGACGAGGGCCAACCGTGTTGAACAGCCGGAAAATGACGACGGGCAATTCCACTTCTTTGTGGTAAGCCAGCGCCAGAAATTCGTCAATGGCTTTGGAGGCGGCATAGCTCCAGCGGCTGCGGGTGGTCGGCCCCATCAGGCGGTCATCATCCTCATGGAAAGGAAAGCGCGTCCCCTTGCCGTAAATCTCGGAGGTGGAGGCCACCAGCACCTTTTTACGGTAGCGCCGCGCCGTTTGCAGCACCACTTCCGTGCCGCCAATGTTGATCTCGATGGTGGCAATCGGCTGGCTGATGATTTTTTCCACACCCACTGCCGCCGCCAGATGGAAGATCAGATCGCATTCGCTCACCAGCCGATCCATCACATTCACATTACGGATGTCCTCGATGGCAATCCGCAATTGCGGATGATTTTCGAGGTGCGCGATATTCGCCATGCGCCCGGTACTCAGATCGTCAATGATCGTCACCCGGTAGCCAGCGCCCAGCAGCCGTTCGGTCAGGTGGCTGCCGATGAAGCCGGCTCCGCCCGTAATCAATGCGTGTTTCAACCTGTTTCTCCCAATCGCGTGTCAACATATCCTTCGTTATCCTACCCCAAGACCGTAACTACCACAATACGCGCCCCATCGGCGTTATACTGATGCTGATACGACGGTCTTGCGGAGGGCAACAGTGGGTTCTACAGCGCGTTTCCTCATCGAACAGTCCGACCAAAAGCGCCGCCGTCGTCGCCAGTTCTACCTCTGGATAGGGCTGCTGGTGGGCGTGGTGGTGCTGATCTGGCACTTCGGCCTGCAACCGCTATTTGAAAGCGGCATGGGGATGGCCGATACGCGCCCCGTCCCCGGTGACCCCGCCCATTTCGACCCGCTGGCCGCGCTGCCCGCCGTCCGTGCCTACGCGGGCGAAGATGTGCAGTTCATCTCAATGGAGGCGCGTTTTGTGCGCTCGGACGGCACACTCGACCTGACCGCCGAGTCATATCGCCCGGAGGTGACGTACACGTTCGTGCGCGAAGTGTCGCCGCCCGCCGATGCGCCACCGTTAGGCGCAGGAGGTAGCGCCTCCGCCATCTGGTATCAGACCATCACCATCACCGCCTATCGCCCCGGTCAGTGGCGGAATGTGGTCACAGGCAGCACCGAGTACAACTACATGAATCAGGGCATGGAGCGCGACACCCGCGACCCGGACAACGACCCGCCCGGCGCGATCATCGCAGAGCCGACGTGTGGCTTACAAACGCTGTGGGCGGTGGCGCTGGAACGCGAAGCGCCAGCCGGCGCGGTGGCGGTCATCCGCTACATCAGCGACAGCTACACGTTCACCATTCAGGACACGAACGTGAACCTGCGCTTCGATGACTCGTGCCAAATGGTGAACTAGGGCAAAAACCGCCCCTGCGCTATAATCAAGATATATGGAACGACTGTTGAGAACAATGCCATGCGTAAAGTGATGGGACTGCTGGTGGGGTTTGGCGTGGGCGCGGTCATCGGTGCGCTGCTCATTATGTTGTTCGCGCCTGCTTCCGGCGAAGAACTGGTCAAGCGCCTGCAAACGGGCTACCGCGAAACCTTAGCCGAGGCGCGTAAAGCCAGCGACCAGCGCCGCGCCCAGCTCGAAGCACAGCTCACCGCCCGCCAGCGCGGGTAATTCACCGCCACCGCAACACCCAATTTAACCGGTGCGAAAATCGGGCATACCCGCACGTATGCCCGATGTCACAGCTTGCGGAAGCAATGGATTGACCATGCGCGTAGACCGCCGCCGCTGACTTCGCCATAATGGGGAACATTGAAAGTGTCTTTTCCGCTTGGGTTCAGGACTCAGATGCAAATTAGCCTCCATTATTCCGAAACCATCAACGACTGGTTGAGTGAAAAACGCGCCATCACCCGCTGGCCGCGTCCTTCCCTGCTGCAACTGGCGGCGCTGGCAGTCATCGCCATCCTTCTGCTGCCGCTGGCCTACCTGCTCATGCGCTCGTTGGGCGCGGGCGTGGAAGGGCTGGAATACCTGCTGGACGGGCGCACGCTGGCGGTCATCGGCAATAGTCTGCTGCTCACCGCCGCCGTCGTTGCGGCCTCGGCGCTCATCGGCATCCCGTTCGCGTGGCTGACCGCCCGCACCGATCTGCCGCTGCGCCGCTTCTGGTTGGTGGCTGGCCTACTGACGCTGGTCATCCCGTCGTATATCGGCGCGATTGCCTATATCGCCGCGTTCGGCCCGCGTGGGATGCTTCAGCAGGCGCTCGAACCGCTAGGCGTGACGGCGCTGCCGCCCATCTACGGCTTTTTCGGCGCGTGGCTGTCCATCACTCTGTTCACCTATCCTTATATCGTGCTGCCGGTACGGGCGGCGCTGCTCAATACCGACCCCGCGCTGGAAGAATCTGCCCGCAGCCTCGGATTGAACCGCTGGCGCATCTTCTGGCGGGTGACGCTGCCGCAGTTGCGTCCGGCGCTGGCGGCGGGGGCGCTCCTCTCGGCGCTGTACACCCTCAGCGATTTCGGCGCGGTGGCGCTGATGAAATTCAACGCCTTCACCCGCGTGATCTACACGCAGTACACCGGCTCGTTTGACCGTGACCGCGCCGCGATTTTGGCGGTGGTGCTGGTGCTGCTGACGATGGCGCTGGTTCACGCCAGCCGCCGCGCCACCGTACAGGGGCGCAATTACCGCACAGGCATCGGCACGGGGCGGCGGGCGCGGACGGTACATCTGGGGCGCTGGCGCGTTCCGGCGCTGCTGTTCTGTGCTATGCTGGTGGGCATCGGCTCGCTCACGCCGATTGGCGTGCTGCTATCATGGGCGCTGGGGCGCAGCACGGATGCTCCGGTTGACCTGATGCTGCCCGCGCTGAATACTATCGGGGTCAGCGGTGCTGCGGCGCTGGTGGTGGCGCTGGCGGCGCTGCCGCTGGCATGGCTGGCAATTCGCCGTCCGTCGGGGCTACACCGCCGTCTGTACGAAGTGGCCTTTATCGGCAACGGTGTCCCCGGCTTGGTGATCGCACTGTCGCTGGTGTTCTTCGCCTCGCACTATCTGCCGGCGCTGTACCAGACCATTCCGGTGCTGATGATGGGCTACACCGCCCGCTTCCTGCCCCTGAGCGTGGGTGCAACAGGCAGCGCCCTGACGCAGATCAGCCCGCGCCTCGAAGAAGCCGCGCACTGCATGGGCTTGTCCGGCTGGCGCGTGATGCTGCGCGTGACCGTGCCGATGGCGCGGGCGGGCATTCTGGCGGGCATGGCGATGGTGTTCCTGAGCGTGATGAAAGAACTGCCGACCACGCTGCTCCTTTCGCCCACCGGCTTCGATACGTTTGCCACTGTGATCTGGACGGCGAACAAAGAGGTGAACTTCGCCGGCGTGGGGACACCCGCCCTGCTGCTGGTGGCGGTGTCGGCGCTATCGCTGGTGTTCATCCTCAAGCGCGAACAATAGCCCCCAACCCCATACCCGACCCTCATCCGTCGTGCATCCCCCCGCACACGACAGAATGCTATAATGCAGCCAAAGGTATGAGGCCACGCTGATGCTTCACATACAACCCATCATCACCGATGCTGAGTTTGACGACTTTGTGATGCGACCCGAAAATCGGGATCGCAATTTTGAGTTCATCGCCGGAGAGATTGTTGAAGTGGTATCCAATAGCAAATCCTCACGTATCGGAATGAAACTTGGCAGCCGCGTTGAGGTATTTGTGGCCGACCACAAACTGGGGCGCGTGACGGGTGCGGATGGGGGATACATCGTGTTTGACGAGAAATACATCCCGGACGCGGCTTTTGTCTCGTATACCCGTCAACCGGAAGCGCCGGATGTACCCTATAATCCCATTGCGCCCGATCTCGCCATCGAAGTCCTGTCACCGGGCAACACTGACACTGAGATGAGCCGCAAAATCGGCAACTACATGGCCGCTGGCACTGTCGTCTGGGTGGCCGATCCGCAGCGCCACACGCTCGATGTGTACACCCCGCAGCACCCGCGCCACACCCTGCGCGTCGGCGAGGTGCTGGAAGGCGGCGACGTGCTGCCCGGTTTCCGTCTGGCAATCGCCACCCTGTTCAGTGATTAAGCAACCAAAACTCAGCGCGGCGGTGCTGCCTGAGATTTTCGACCCGTGAGGAACGCATGACCGTACCGTTAGAGTGTCACCAACTCGTCAAAGCCTTCAACGCGCAGCCCGTCCTCCACACCGTCAGCCTGACGGTGCAGCGCGGTGAACTGGTCGCCCTGCTCGGCCCCAGCGGTTGCGGCAAGACCACCACCCTGCGCCTGATCGCGGGTTTCGAGTGGCCGGATGAAGGGACGATCACCATCAGCGGGCGCATGGTGGCCGGCAAAGGCGCAAATGTCCCCACCGAACAGCGGCGCGTGGGCATGGTCTTTCAGGAATATGCGCTGTTCCCGCATCTGGATGTGCTAGGCAACGTCACCTTCGGGCTGCACGGGAGCGCGAAGGACAAAGCCAAACGTGCCGCCGATATGCTGGCACTGGTGGGGCTGGAAGGGCTGGAGAAGCGCATGCCCTACGCGCTCTCCGGCGGGCAGCAGCAGCGCGTGGCACTGGCGCGGGCGCTCGCGCCGGAGCCGGAAATCCTGCTGCTAGATGAGCCATTCTCCAACCTTGACGCGGCGCTGCGGATGCAGGTGCGCGGCGAGGTGCATTCCATCCTGAAAAGCGCCGGAATCACGGGTGTATTCGTCACGCACGATCAGGAAGAAGCGTTGAGCCTTGCCGATTCGGTGGCGGTCATGATGAACGGGCGCATCGCGCAGTTCGCCGCACCGGAAACACTGTATCACCATCCCGCAGACCGCAAGGTGGCGGCGTTCGTGGGCGAGGCCAATTTCATCCCCGCACAGGCGCAGGGTGCAACGGCGGCCTGTGCGCTGGGGCAGGTGGCGCTCCTCGAAGCGGCGTATGGCGAAGTGGAGCTATTGCTGCGCCCGGAGCAAATCCGGTTGGATGCAGAGGACGGCGCGGAGGCCATCGTGGTGTGGCGCGAGTTCTACGGGCATGACCAGCGCGTGGGGCTGCGGCTGGCGGACGGGACGGCGCTAATCGCCCGCGCCGATGCTGCCCGCCGCATCACCGTCAACGAGCGTTTGCGCGTGGGCAGCAACGCCCCGCTGAAAGCCTTCGCGGCGGTACGGCAGGGAATCGCCTAAATCGTGTAGGTGTCGTCCGCCAGCGGCCACATCGGCAGCACGTCCAGCGTCAGATCGTGGCGCAAGCCCATCTGGTAACGCTGGTAGGCGGCAGCGGCGATCATGGCGGCATTGTCCGTACACAGGTTCAACGGCGGGTAGCGCACCGGCAATTCGCTCTCGGCGCGCATCCGCTGGCGCAGCGCCTGATTCGCGCTCACGCCGCCCGCCATCAGGATTTCGGTTGCGCCGTAGGTCTTGGCAGCACGCACCGTCTTTTCCACCAGCGCCGTCACCAGCGCGTCCTGAAAGCTGGCCGCCACATCCGCTACCGACACATCCGAGCGCAGTTTGGGGTTCTTCTCCGGCGGGCGCTTCTGACCGGGGGGGATGACAGGCGGCACAGTGGCCTCGCGCATCACCGCCGTTTTCAGGCCGGAAAAGCTGAAATCGTAGCTCTCGTCGCGCTTGGCACGCGGGAAGCGGAAGGCCACCGCGTTGCCCTGCTGCGCCGCCCGTTCGATGTTCGGCCCGCCGGGGAAAGGCAGCCCTAACATGCGCCCCACCTTGTCGAAGGCTTCGCCTGCCGCATCGTCCAGCGTGCCGCCCAACCGCTTGTACTTCCCGTGATCTTCCATCAGCAGCAGTTCGGTATGTCCGCCGGAGACGATCAAAATCACCACCGGAAAGCGGATGTCGCGAGCGTTTTCGCTCAACCACAGCGAATACACATGCCCTTCCAGATGGTTGATGCCCAGCAGCGGCTTGCCCAGCGCCAGCGCCATGCCCTTTGCGTAATTCACGCCCACCAGCAGCGACCCGACCAGTCCGGGGCCGCGTGTGACCGCAATCGCGTCTATCTTTTCGGCGCTGATACCGGCATCGTGGATGGCCTGTTCCACCACGCCGCTGATGGCTTCCACATGGGCGCGGGAGGCCAGTTCGGGGAATACGCCGCCGTATTTGGCATGCAGATCAATCTGCGACGCGATGATGTTCGAGACGATGGTCTTGCCATCCAGCACGATGGCCGCCGCTGTTTCGTCGCAAGAACTTTCGATGCCGAGGATATACATAAGCCGCCACCCCTTCGCCCAAGCCGCGTTCGGAATGTGCTTATGATAATGGGGATCGCGCCGTTCGCCTATTGCGGAGTCGGTGGATGATCTCGTCCTGATTGGACAGAGGGAACACTTTCGGCGCACAGAAGATTGAGAGGGTTTACTCGCCGTTGCTGCTCAGCTTGGCTTGCAGCATTTTCACATCCCGCCGCAGCAGGTCGTCGTGCGGCATTTCGTCCGCCACTTTGTTGCACGAGTGCAGCACGGTGCTATGCGTGCGCCCGCCGAAAGCTTCTCCAATCGCGGGGAGAGAGGCCATCGTCACCTCTCGCGCCAGATACATCGCCACCTGCCGCGCCTGCGTCAGGCGGGCGGTGCGGCGCGGGCCGGTCAGGTCGTCCACCGTCACGTTGTAGTGCTGCGCGGTCAGTTCCAGCACATGCCCCACCGTGATTTGATGGCGGCGCGGGCGGCGATAGCCTTCCAGCACATTTTCCGCAATATCCAGTGTCACCGGACGCTGGCTGAACTGCGTAGTCGCCACCACCTGATTGAACACGCCCTCCAGTTCACGGATATTGGCGCGTGAACGGTTGGCGATCATCTCAGCCACCGACAGTGGCAGCTTAATTCCGCGTTCCTGTGCCCACATGGTCAGGATCGCTACGCGGGTTTCAAACTCCGGTGGTTGCAAATCCATCACCAATCCGCCCGCAAACCGCGAGCGCAGGCGATCTTCCAGCGTGGTCAACTGGCTGGGATGGCGATCCGAGGCCAGCACCACCTGTTTGCTGAAGGTGTTGAGCGCATTGAAGGTGTGGAAAAATTCTTCCTGTGTGCTTTCTTTTCCGCTGATGAATTGAATATCGTCCACCAGCAGCACATCCGCTGAACGGTACTTTTCACGGAACATGGCGGTGGTGCGCTGGCGGATGGCATCCACCAGATCATTCGTGAAGGCTTCCGAGGGGATGTAGATGGCACGCAACCCTTTGGCGCGGCAGGCATGCGCCACCGACTGAAGTAGATGCGTCTTGCCCAGCCCCACGCCACCATAAATCAGGAACGGGTTGTAATGGGTGGCGGGGTGTTCTGCCACCGCCAGTGCCGCCTCGTAGGTCATACGGTTGGCGGAATTGGACACGAAGCGATCAAAAACCATGCGCGGGTTGAGTTCGCTTTCCGGCAATTCCGGGCGCTGCGGGCGGCTGATCTGCTGATGCAGCGGTGCGGGCGCGGCTTCCGGTTGCTGCGAGAGCAAGCGGAACAACGGTAGTTCTTCCTGCGCGGCGGCTTCGGTCACGGGCTTATGCACTTCAAAAGCGACATCCGCCCACTCCCCGACCACATCCGTCAGGACGCGGCGCACATCGCGGTACAACCGGTTCTGGAGCATGTCTCGGGCATAAGTGTTGCGGACACCCACCCGGTACACGCCCTGATCGCAACCCAAAAACACAGCACCTCGCAGCCATGTATCGAAACTGGCGCGATCCAACTGGATTTCAAGCTGATTGTAAGTAATGCTCCACTGCTCTTGCGGGTTCACAAAAACAAACCTTCTGTTACAAGCCTTGCCAGCGACAGAGAACAAAAACCCTTCGGTACTGCTTTAGCCGAGCCGCCAGCCCACATTGAGTTGTGATAAATAGTTGGGTTCCCACCAGCGCCCGCATGGAGGGGCGCAACCGACACTGGGAACTTACCGCACGTTTTGGGTGACGTGTATGAGGACAGTATACCCTAGTTTTGAGGGACTCTCAACCAACGCTGCTCTCCGAATGTTAAAAAATCCGGCATTTTAAGGTTGGGATAAAAGGTTCGCAAAACCTTAATCTCGGCGCATGGCAACACCGACGGACTCGGTTTGGAGTCATATCGGGGGTAGGTGAAAATGGTATGAGATTTTTGTGGTTTTCAGCGAAAAAGCGGAACGCGACATTACAAGAAACCAACATTTTGGTTTTGCGAGAAGTTGTAATGTCCGGGGCGCAGGTCACATCAAATTTGGGATATATTCTACACAAGCTGGAAAAATCAGATCGCTATTGGGATTAGCTTGGGATATTTTGGGAAATAAACAGGCTATGGATTGGCGTGAAGTTCACTTAAGGTCATCCATACCCCGCGCTATGATCGCAACGATTCAGCCTGTGGAGTGTCCATACAGGATGAGCGCCACAACCTTTCTCAAGCGGTGGTGTGGTTCACTCTTCTATACCTTCTATAAGGATAAATTCGGAACGCTGTTCCTTGCGGGATGCGCTACAATGGTACTTGGTTGCGAACTTGGCCTGATGCGGCTAGGATAACCCTGTAGTGTGACACCATTTTGAGGGGGCAGGTATGCGTAAAACAGCGTTCGCCCTGATGGCGCTGCTGGCGGCGCTGGCACTGACCGTCGGTTGGGTGGCGGCACAACCGCTTCCTACAGCAGGCGTGGAAATTCTGATTAACCGCGATGCGGTCAATGTGCGTATTTCGCCTGCGCTGGGTGCCGATGTACTCGGTTTCCTGAATGCAGGTTATCGTACCAACGCCAACGCCCGCAGCGCGGATAACCAGTGGGTGCGGATTGATTTCAACGGTCAAGAAGGCTGGGTGGGGACGGCGGTCATCACCGTCTTTACCGATCTGAGCGTGCTACCCGTCGCAGACCCGCGCAGCATCCCCTACGGCGGTTTCGACAGCCCGCGCTCCGGCGCGAGTGAGGCCAGCAGCGCCATCAGCGGGCGGCTGGCGGAAAGTGGGATGCGCTTACGTGCGGGACCCAGCACCGCCTATCCGGTACTCGCCAACCCGCCGCGTTACAGCGTGTTCCCCCTCACCGGGCGTACTGCTAACAATGCGTGGGTGCAAGCCAACTTCAACGGCACGTTGGGATGGATGCTGGCGGGGTATGTCGAGTTTCAGGATAACCACAGCATCACCGAGCTGCCCATTGATGGCGTGGTAGCTTCTGCCGCGCCCATGTCGGATGACACCCGCGAGAACTATTTCGGCATTCTGCGGCTGATGCGTGAACGGCTCGATCTCGCACAGCCTTCATTAGATTCGATTCGCGGCACATGGACAACCGTCGCGCTTGGTGATCGTGCAGCCTGCCAGAACTTCCCGGCGCGCCCCAGCGACATCAATATCGCCAACGATCTGCTGGCCGCCAACTTCGGCACGCTCGAACCGTTGCGCGTGGATTTCAACACGGCGATGGGGACGGTGCGGCAGGCGATTGACCTGTGGATTGAGGCTTGCCGTCAGCCGCAGCCGCCATCGGGCGTGGTAGGCGAAGCAGCCGTCATCGGTGCGCTCAACGCGATTCAGACGGCGGATACCCAGTTTGCTGCACTGCGAGCGCGGTTGGATGCGCTCGTCCCGCCGGAACAGGCCGTCGGCGCTGACCAGTGCATTTTCACTTATCAAGATCAGTTCGACATTCTGCCCGTGATTGCCAAAGGCCAGCTCATCCTCGACTCGCTCACCCCGCGCAAAACGGTGGTCGGCTTCTGTCTGGATGCGGTGGTCGGCGACGCACTGCGTATCGAAGTGCTGGTCGCCAAAGGCACTGCCGCGCCAATGGTTTCGATCAGCCCGTTCGATAACCCCACCCAGTTCCTCGGTGTCGGGCAACCGATAGCAGGTCAGGCGCTGCTCTCGCTAGGGCCGATCACCATCAGCACGCCGGGGCGCTTCCTGATTATCCTCAGTGACCGCAGCGCCACGCCGCCCAACGCGGACTACGCGCTGCTGGTGTCCAACATCGCCGGACAGACTATCACCGGCCCCGGTCTGGGTATTGACCCCACTACCGGACAGATTGTGGTCAATCCTGTGCAGGCCGCCTCCACACCGGGCGTTGTGCCGACGATTGACCCCGGTAGTGGCGGTACAGTTCCTACGCCGACGACAGGTGTAGTGGCCTGCCCCAGCACGGCACTGAACTGCAACTTGCTTCTGAGCTGTGCCGAAGCGCAAGCTTGTCTGCGGGCGGGCAACTTCACGCTCGACCCGGATAACAACGGCATCCCGTGCGAACAGACGTTGTGTAAATAGGATTCCCTCCCTAATCGCTCCCCATGCATGGGGAGCGATTAGGGACAAGGACTCTTTCAGGCTTTTTCCATCACGCTCGTCCCCTACGCGAAATGCAAAAAAACGGAGCGCCTGTTGCGGGGCGCTCCGTTTTGTTTGGTGTGTAAGCCGTCGTTCAGCAGCAGGCCGAGGCAGAGTTTATTTCCACTCCCACACTTCTTCGCCGGAGAGCAGGCGGCGGATTTGCAGCGGGAAGCGATCGGCATCCAGCGGCTTGCCGAGGAAACCGTTGAATCCGGCTTTCTTGGCGCGGCGCATCTGCTCGTCACTGGCCTCCGCCGTCACCGCGCACACAATCGTGTCGCGCAGGCGGGGGTGCGCCCGCACCTTTTGCAGTGCCTGATAGCCGTCCTCGTAAGGCAAGCGAATGTCCATCAGAATCAAATCCACACGCGGCAGCGTGTCGGCAAACTGTACCACCTGCCAACCGGAGGTTTTCCACTCGCAGCGTTGAACGCCCATGAACGCCAGCATACGGGCGATCAAGACGAAGTTCGGCACATTATCTTCGACCACCAACACATGCGCTTCGCCGGGTTCAATCGCATTGCGCGGCGTGCTGCTCACAGCTTCGTTCATTGTTGGCGGCTCCTCAGATATTTCCAGATTTCATCAGGCAACTTATCCACATCTATCGGTTTGGCGATGTAGCCCGTACAGCCCGCTTCCAGTGTTCGCTCCCGATCGCCGGACATGGCATTGGCGGTCATCGCCACGATGGGAATATGCGTCAGTTCCGGCAACGTCCGTAAATAGCGGGTGGCGGTTAAGCCGTCCATATCCGGCATACTGACATCCATCAAAATCAGATCGGGCGGATTCTGCTGCGCCATCCGAATGCCAATGGCTGCGCTTTCGGCCTCTTCCACCCGGTAATCGTAATCGCAAGCCGAGAGGACGCGCCGCACCAGTGTGCGGTTATCGCGGTTATCCTCGATGTAGAGAATGCGTGGCATCGTGCTGCGCTCCTGCGCTGACTGCACAGCGGATGCTGTGAATAATCTCTGACTTCACCATTATTCAGTATAACATAGGGCGGATATGCCAGATTCTTTATTCTAGGTCGCCCCATCACAATAATCCGTCATTCAAACCTAATTCTAACGCAAAATTGGGTAGATTCCTACACATCTGCGGATGGATTACGTTCTTCTCTAAGTACAGGGATTCCCGCTGTTCTCCAACATGGTACTTTCGTACTGTGATTCTTAACGGACTCGCCACGCACCGCGTAGTGCTGCTGCGCTGATTGGCTTGTCTAGCGGCAGGTTGACAATTCGCGCCGCGAGATGATCGGCCTGCGGGGTGGGCGGCTGCGGTACATCCGGCGCGAGCGCGGCGGTCATCACCCGCAACGACGGATACCAGCGTGTGACAGCGTGCTGCCCAGCATTCCACAGAGCCGCCAGCAGCGCATCTCGCTGATCGGCCTGCGCCAGTAGCGGGTAGCGCCACAGCATGGTGGACGGGGGTCGCGGCAGAGTTTCCGCGCCGCGCAGTCGTCGCAACAGGGCATCGTAGCGCACCGCTGCCGCTTCGTGCTGGTCGCGTTCGGCGGGGAGTGCCTGCACACCCGCCACCAGTCCACCCCAGCGCGCGTCGGACACGCGGTGATCGGTCAGATCACCGTACCATGCATACAACTGCGGATACAAGGCTGAGAGGCGCGGGTTGGCCTGTTCGTGCTGATGCAGCGTCCAGTACAGCCCCGCCCACTGTTCAGCGCGGGCGGCGTGGTCGGCGCTCCACAGCGGAGTGCGCCGCAGGACGCGCTCCACCTCGCGGGCGAAAGGCGCATCATCGGTGAGCAGCGCACCGCCCATCCCCTGATCGAGAATTTTCCCCGTGCCGAAGCTATATACCGCCGCATCGCCCCACGATCCAGCAGGCCGTCCGTCCGCCATGCCACCCAACGCCAGCGCCGCATCCTCGATGAGCAGCGATCCGTGCGTTCGCGCCCATGTGCTGAGGATCGCCATCGGCGCGGGCAAGCCGTACAGGTGGCAGGGGACGATGGCAGCGGGTGCTTCATCCTGTGTCGCCGCGTCCAGCGTGGCAGGGGATAGGCAACCCGTCATTGCGTCCACATCGGCTAAACGGGGACGACAACCCGCCCGCAACACCGCCCACAACACGATATAGCAGGTGTTGGCCGGCAATAGCACCATTCGCCCCGCCAGTCCCCACACCGTCAACGCCGCGCGGATTCCAGATGCAGCCCGTCCGGTGAGGACGACTTCCGACCGCTGCGCGAGGGCGCTCAGGGCAGTCCGCGCCAGCCGCGCCCGCGCCGATGTGACCACAGGTGATGGCATAATCCCTCTATTTCAATCTTTTGAATAAGTCCACTAACCAATTTAGCGGCATGGTTTGATTGATTCCACGCACCTCGTTATAATACGCTTTCTGTACCCATGTGCGCGGAGAGTAAGCTATGAATGCCAATGTCACCGGGCAAAGCGATACCAATTTGATGCCTGTCGCCGAGCCGCAGTCCGAACCGGAAATCGCCCCTGCTGCCAGCAGCGAGGTGCATGAACCGGAGGCATCAGCCACTCCCGCCGCTGAAGATCATACCGGAAGCCCGGATGCCGCACCTGCGGACTCCGACCCGAAGGGTTTGAAGCGGGGAGATGTTCTGGAAGGGAAAGTGACCAGCACATCACCAACGGCAGTCTCTGTGGATGTCGGCGTTGGCCGCGACGGCATCATCCCTGATCGTGAACTGGAACGGATGAACCGCGAGACGCTTGATTTGCTCAAGGTGGGGGAAACTGTCCGTGTTTACGTCGTGAATCCCCGCGACCACAACGGCGGGATTATTCTCTCCCTGAACCGCGCCCTAGAGGAAATGGACTGGCAGCGTGCCGAAGAGTACCGCGTCAGTCAGGACGTGTATGAGAGTCAGGTGGCGGGCTATAACAAGGGCGGGTTGATCGTCCGCTTTGGTCGTCTGCGCGGTTTCGTCCCGCAGAGCCAGATCGGTGCGGATCGCCGCCGGACGAGCGAGACCGAAACCCCGGAAGAACGCTGGGGCAAGATGGTCAACGAGAAGATCGCCGTTAAGGTGATGGAAGTGGATCGCGCTCGTAATCGCCTCATCCTCTCTGAACGGGCTGCCGCGAAGGAAAGCCGCGAAGCGCGTAAGGAATCGCTCATCAACCGTTTGAGCGTCGGGCAGGTGCTGAAGGGCAAAGTCGTCAGCATCGTGGATTTCGGCGCGTTCGTGGATGTGGGCGGTGCAGAAGGTCTGGTACACCTCACTGAAATGTCGTGGAAGCATATCACCCACCCGCGTGATTTCTTGCAGGTCGGGCAGGAAGTGAAGGTCGAGGTCATCAGCATTGACCCGGATGCCAAGCGCATCGGCCTGAGCATGAAGCGTCAGGAAGCCGATCCTTGGGACACGGTTGCCATCAACTATCAGGATGGTCAACTGGTGCGCGGCGTGGTCACGAAGATGACCAAGTTCGGCGCGTTCGTTCGTCTAGCCGATGTGCCGGAAATCGAAGGGCTGATCCACATTTCGGAACTGTCTGAGAACCGCGTGAATCACCCGCGTGAAGTGTTGACCGAAGGCGACACACTCACGCTGCGCGTGGTGAAGGTGGACATCGAGAACCGTCGTCTGGGGTTGAGCCTGAAGAAAGTCAACTCGCCCGAATATCTGGATATGGACTGGGGCAACACCTAAGCCAATCTAGCGGAACAGAATCTGGCGGGGGTGCTGCACAACAGCGCCCCCGTTTTGTTTGACACGATCAATGCAGCAGCACCAGCAACAGCAGCAGCGCCGCGCACCCTATCAGCCAGCGGATGCCAGTACGCCCTGTGTAGTTGTTCGCTGAATTGCGGAGCAACAGGATAATTGGCAGGCCACATATCCCCGTGCCGATCACCATCCCTTTCAAAAACGACAGCACAAAATCCATAATGCCCCATCACTTTCTAAAACCGGACGTGCTATTCTCCCCGTCAGAGATCGGCATTCGGGATAAGTAGTCGGGGTGAACTTGCTTTCATGGTACGGCAGACGAGGCGCATAGGAAATGCGACCAAAGTCGGGGGATGTATGTCGGTTTGCCCCCGAATCTGGCGCAGCGGTGAGATAAACCAACTTTCTAAAATATTCCAGAATCCCTCTTTACAGTCCTAATGGCCTTGATTACAATTGTCTTTCATGTCCATACGAACACCCACTCCGTTTATCTTATCCACAGTCGTTTAACCGCTTTTCGTAGTCCACCGGGGGATGCCCGGACGAATATGCACCTTCGCCCTCTGGCGAACGGGATGTGAGAGCGCCCATCCGGGCATAAGGCAGGCATGTCGCATTCGTGCGGCGTGGTCGTTCTTTTCGTTGCCTATTCTCTCAGCGTTGTGGAGGAATCCCCTAAAATGTCTCCTCGTGACCCGTTTGATCGTTTTATTCAGAACGAACTTTTTAATTCCAACCGTCAGCCGACGTGTGCCAATATTCACCCGTTGATTGACGGGTTGCTGGAATCAATGGAGGACGGCGATCTGGAGTCGCTGGATGCCTTCCAGCGGCAGTTCGCCTCCTGTCTGCCCAAAGCCCTGTTCGCAATGGGGCAACTCAACATCACCCCGATCATGATCGGGTTGGATGACGATGAGGGCGAAGGCGACAGTGGAGGCGAAGAAGACCTCTTGTTCGCCCTGCGCCCCGACGACCTGTTCGTGCTGCTGGAAATGTGCATCAAAACGGCACAATTCCTCGAACCCGTCGTCCGCCACCTGTTCAACCGCCTGCCCGGTGATGACGGGGCGGACGATACCGGAGAGGACAGCGCCATCGCCTCCTAAACATACATCACCCCCGCCCTCTTTCTCTCTATGGAGGAATGGGGCGGCAGTGAAAATGCGCCGCCTTTCGTGGGGACATAGCAGGCCATGTCCGTCGCACACAGGCGGATACCCTTCTGGGTGTCCCCGCGAAGAACGTTGCTACCGGGTCAGGGTACGCTAACTGCTGGAGGTGATAGATGGCTAAACCGATCTTTGAACCCGACTATTTCGGCACGGACGAAGCAGGGATTTGCGCCAGCCTGATCGCGGACTGGGCGTGCATTCATCAAGGGTCATACAAATCGCTGTACGACATCGCCCTCATGCTCGGCCTGACCGACTACCAGATTGAGATTGCGCTGTTTCGCCTCAAGCGCGATCTAGGTACAGATTTGGTAGCGGACGAGAAAAATCTGATCCGTCACTAACGATCAGGTTTTCGCCAGTTCATCCAGCAGCCAGCGGTGTTCGGTCATCAACTGCTGGATGAGCAGCATATCCGCCGCCGCATCCGGTTCGGGGGCGGCAGCACCTTCCACCAGCGGCAACCACGCCGCGAAGGCCGCCGCATCTATCCGCCCTTCCGCCACATCCACCACCCGCCGCAGCGCCTCCACCGCGTTCCAGCGCGGACGCAACCCGTTCACCGCCAACATGAGCAGCGCAGCCAGCAGCGCGGTGCGCTTATTGCCGTCCGCAAACGGATGGTTGCGTGCCAGCGAATGCAGCAGCGCGGCTGCTTTTTCCGCCAGCGTGGGATAAGCATCCTCGCCAAAGACACTCTGCATCGGACGGGCGGCAGCCGCTTCCAGCAGGCTCATATCGCGCACGGCTCGCTTGCCTTCCACAATGCTGTGAATGCCTGCGCCGCTGATGATCTGCTCGTTGATGTAGACCAGTTCGTCTAGGCTGATGAAGCGTGTCATGGTTGTTTTGCCGTATGCTGTGCCAACCAGCCCGCGATAGCCGGAACCTCGTGGCGATTCTGCGCGATTTCGAGGACGAACGCCTGCACTTCGGCGGCATTCCATAATGGTTGTAAGCCGTTACGCTGCAAAAACTCGGCAGTCACCCGCGTGGCAGCGCGTTTGTTGCCATCGAAGAACAGGTGATGCGCCGCAAGCGAATGCATGAGCGCGGCAGCTTTGTCCAGCAGCCCCGGATAGGCTTCTTCACCGAAGGCGCGGAGCATCGGGCGTGCTGCCGCCGAACGCAACAGATGGCGATCACGAATATCCGGCTCGTGACCGATTGCGTCTTGCGCGAGAGCGTAGATTTCGGCGGGGGTGAGGTAATGTGTCGGGTCAGACATGCAGGCTCTATAAAGCAAACGGGGCATAGCTCATACCATGCCCCGCGAATTCATGATGATAACGCTTAAATCGGCTTGAGTACGCGGTCTTCGCGCAGGCGCTTGGACAGGATACGCGCCCCCTTATTCTCAGTCAACACTTCCTGAACCGCTTCGCGCCACGCCGGAATCTTGATCTGCTCGATGGTGGTGGCTTCGTAGCCGTTCTTCAGGAAGGTCTGTCCAGCTTCCGGGGTGACGTTGCCCGTCAGGAAGATGTACGACACTTCGCTTTGCAACGCCTTCGACGCTTCTTCCACAGCGGCCACCAGCCCATCCACAATCGGGGTGGCGGGTGCAGCGTTGGTGATATAGAACTCGTCCACACGGGTAATCAGGTTTTCCACCTGCCAGCCCATCACGCCCAGAATGCGATCGGTCTGGTCATGCGCCAGCAGATAGCTCTTTTGCCCGAAGGCCATCATGATATCCATGCGGCTGACGTTCTTGGCAGCCGAGGCGTTCATGAAATTGGCGATTCCTTCGGCGTTGCTGGGCATCCCGCGCTTGACCGACACCTTGAGGTCGCCCACAGGGGCAGGCGGCTGTGCAGGCGCAGTAGGGGCGACAGGCGCAACCGGAACGGTGCTGGCCGGTGCAACCGGACGGGTAACGGGAGGCGCAACCGGACGAGCAGGTTGTGCGGGCGCTTGGGGTGCAACCGGGGCGGGTGGTGCGGCAACTGCACCGCCCATCTTGGCGGCAATCGCGTTCCACGCAGCCTGTACCTGTCGCCATGTTTCTTCGGCGCTGCCATCGTTCTTGATGACCACATGCGCCTTGCCCACCTTATCGGCCTGCGGGGTCTGCGCCGCAATGCGCTGACGGGCTTCGGTTTCGCTCATTTTGCGTGGGCCAACCAGTCGTTTGAACTGGGTTTCAGGAGATGCATCTACTACCCACACCGCATCCACCGCTTGCGCCAGATCGGTTTCCAGCAACTTGATGGCTTCTATAACCACCACACGCTGCGGAGCGCGGCTGATGAGCGTCCCGACGGCCTGCATCACAATCGGGTGTACCAGTGCTTCCAGCTTGGCGAGTGCCTCTGGACGGGAAAACACAATACTGCCCAGCAAATTGCGGTCAATATTTTGGTCTGCGTCCAGAATGAACTGCCCGAAAGCATCAATGATCGGCTTATAGGCCGGCGCGCCGGGGGCCATCGCACGGTGGCTCAGGCTGTCGGCATCAACCGTGTAGGCATCTAGATGCTGTAGCATCTGACGCACCACGCTTTTACCGGTGGCGATGTTCCCCGTGAGGCCAATTACGTATTTATTTGCCCAACGACCCACGGTGTCCTCCCGATGGATGAGACTGTTATTCGTATGTATTGTAACTTGTTTTTAGGCACAGGGTCAAACCAGAAGGATTGACGTTTTGATACCGTACCTAAGGATTATAGACCTGTATGCGCTGCTTGGGTACACGTTGCGCCAACCGCGCCATATTCCCCCGCACCCGCGCCACGATTTCTCCCTCGTCCAGCGTCAGTAGATGGCGATCACGCATCAGCACCCGTCCGTTGACGATAGTCGTCCGCACATCACTGGCAGCGGTGTTATAGACGAGGCTGGCGGTCTGGCTGTGCAGCGGTTGATGGTGGATGCCGTTCAAATCCACCAGAATCACATCTGCCAGACAACCGGGGTCGAGCGCCCCCAGTTCGTCCGGCAGGCCGATTACGCGGGCGCTTTCGCGGGTGGCGATATACAGCGCCTCCGGGATGGTCATCACCTCCGGCGAAGCGGCGGCCTGTTTCTGCGTCATCGCCATCAGCCGCAACGACTCCCAAATGTCGAGCGTGTTGTTGCTCACCGCACCGTCCGTCGCCAGCCCCACCGGAATCCCGTTGCGGCGAAAGTCCAGTACGGGGGCAGTCCCCATCGCCAGTTTGAGGTAGGTTTTGGGCGCGTGGGCGATGCCGACACCGTATTTGGCGAGGATGGGCATATCTTCCGGCAGCGCACCGCAGGCATGGGCGATAATCGTCGGTTGGCTGAACAGTCCCACCTGTTCGCATACCTGAATCGGGGTCAGGCCGCGCTTTTGCATGCTGGCGCGGGTCTGCCCCATTTCCTCCGAGACATGAATATGGATGCCCACGCCCAACCGCTGCGCTTCTTTCAGGCTGGCGCGTAAATAATCATCGTCGCAGGTGTAAGGCGCGTGGGGAGCCATCAATGTGCGGATGCGCCCATCGGCTGCGCCTTGCCAGTCCGCCACGAATTGTGCGCTGCGCTCGATCATGGCCTGCCCGCCGCTGCCGAAGATCGCCCAGCCCAGCAGCGCCCGCGTGCCGGCCTTCTCAACGGCTTGCGCGGCTTCGTCCATGAAGAAGTAGTGATCGGCCACCGAGGTCACGCCAGCGCGGATCATCTCCGCCAGTCCCAACTGCATCCCCCAGTAGACATCATCCGGCTGCAAATTGCTTTCCAGCGGCCACATATAATCGTTGAACCAGCGATCAATCGAGACATCTTCCGCCAGCCCGCGAAAGAGTACCATCGGCACATGGGCATGGCAGTTGATGAGTCCCGGCATGGCGAGCAAACCCGTGCCGTCAATCACCTCGCGGAAATGGGATGGGTCGGCCTGTCCGGTGGGCTGCACCGCCTCGATGCGCCCGCCGCCGATGAGGATGTCGTGTTCGTGCAAAATGAAAGCGCGGGCATCAAAGGTGATATTGAGCACGCCGCAGTTACGAATGAGCAGATCGGACATGACGACTCCTGAGGTGAAGCAATAATGTCATTCAGTATAACGCGAGGGGCAAAAATGAGAACCTGACCAAGTGCCGGGGGTTGCATTCGGATGAGCGCAACCCTCATCCCCGTCCCTTCTTCTCCCTCATGGTGAAGGGTGCAAATTCGTAGGAACACCCGTGTGTTGTATGCCTATGTGCGGCGGATATGGCCTGCCATGTCCCTACGAATACCTGTATTTTCCGTTTGTTTTTGCTCCACTTCCCTCATATATGGGAAAGAGGGACTCCCAACGTGTTTCATCCGGGATTATCGCGCAGGCGACAAGCTGAATATAATGCCTACAGAGAACGGCACAGGGAGCATGGCATGACTGATTTATTCCTCTCCTATTCGCGGCGCGATAAGGTGTTCGTCAAACGACTGACCGACGCGCTGATGGCGCAACAACGCGACATCTGGGTGGACTGGCAGGACATCCCCGCCACCGCCGACTGGTGGAAAGAAGTGGTGGCGGGCATCGAATCCGCTGACAGTTTTGTGTTCGTCATCAGCCCGGACTCGGTGCAGTCCGAGGTGTGCCGCCGCGAGGTGGAACAGGCCGTCGCCAACAACAAACGCTTCGTGCCGCTGCTGCACCGCGACATCTCTGCCGCCAACGACCCTTCCAAGATGCATCCCGCCATCGGCTCGCACAACTGGATTTACTTCCGCGAAACAGACAACTTTGACGAGTCACTGGCGTTGCTCAGCACCGCGCTCGATACCGATTTGAGCCACGTTCGCACCCACACGCGCTTGCTGATACGTGCTAAAGAGTGGGATGCCAACCAGCGCAACGGCAGCTTTTTGCTGCGCGGGGACGACCTGCGCCGCGCCGAGGAATGGCTGGCGGACGGCATCGGCAAAAAACCCGCCCCCACGCCCCTCCATGCCGATTACATCGCCGCCGGACGTGCCGCCGAAACTCGCCGCCAGCGGCAACTGCTGATCGGTGTCACGGTGGCGCTGGTGGTGGCGCTGGCGCTGACGGTGCTTTCGCTGCTGCTGTATACCGAAGCCAATGTACAGCGGGGCATCGCCTATAACAACGCAGCGACTGCCACTTTCGCGCAGGGGGAGGCGGAGTTCAACGCCGCTACCGCCACTTTCGCGCAAGGGCAAGCGGAGTTCAACGCAGCGACTGCCACTTTCGCACAGGGACAGGCCGAATTTAACGCCGCCACAGCCGTCGCCGCGCAAGATCAGGCGCAGCAGGCCGCCACCACAGTGGCGGACGAACGCAACAGCGCCCAGTCTATTGCGATGGCGGGACAAGCACAGGTGGAGTTGGTCGGCCCGCTGCCGGATCGTGCGCCGCTGCTGGCGCTGAACGCAATCCAGTCGCGCTACACATGGCAGGCAGAACGGGCGCTGGCGCTCTCGGTGCAGGACAGGCTGGAACAGGCCACGCTGCGCGGACACAGTGCCATCGTCACCAGTGTGGACTGGTCGCGGGATAGCCGTTTTGTCGCCACCACCAGCGACGACGGCACAATACGCATCTGGGATCCCACCGGCACAAGACTGCTCACGCTGGACGATGGCGAGGGGACGGCCAACCGCGCCCTGTTTTCGCCGGATGGCACGCGCCTCGCCGCCGTCTACAGCGACGGCACAGCGCGGGTGTGGGGGATTAGCGGCGGATATGAAGCGCCGAAGGCCGATGTGGTGTTCGTCCTCAGCGCCCCGGAAAGCGGCCTATTGAATCTGGCATGGTCGCCGGATGGCACAGCCCTCGCCACCAGCAGCAGCAACGGCGCGGCACAGGTCTGGGATATGACGACGGGCGATCTGCGCGCCCGAATGATCGGGCATGGCGGCGAGACCAGCAGCGTGGCATGGTCGCCGGATGGGACGCGGGTCGTCACCGCCAGCAGCGATGGCACTGCCCGCATCTGGGATGCGACGACGGGCGCGGAAGTGCTGCGCTTGGTCGGTCACACGCGCTCGGTCATTCGTGCCATGTTCTCACCGGATGGGACGCTGGTGCTGACCGCCAGCGCCGACAACACCGCCCGCCTGTGGGACACGACGACAGGTGAGCAAAAGTTCGTGCTGGCCGGCCACACCAGCCGCGTGTCCCGCGCCGTGTTTTCGCCGGATGGCACGCGCATCGCCACCGCCAGTGACGACGACACCGCCCGCATCTGGGATGTGCAGACCGGCACGCTGCTGCGGACGCTGTTCGGGCATACCGGCAACGTCAACGGGTTGGTGTGGTCGCCGGGTGGCCGCCGCCTGATTACCGTGAGCGAAGACCGCACGGCGCGCATCTGGGATAGCGAAAGCGGCGGGCAAATTCTGGTATTCAGCGGGCATACCGATGTCATCTTCAGCGCGGCATGGTCGCCGGATGGGACGTATTTCGCCACCGCCAGCGCCGACAACACCGCCCGCGTGTGGCAAATCTGGAAGAACGCACAAAATCTGGTCGCGCTGACGCGACGCTGCTGTTCGACGCGCATCCTGACCGACGAAGAAAATATCCAGTTCGGGCTGCCCACCGCCACGCCCGCCGCAGTCCCGACGGAAATCGCCACCTGCCCCGGCATCCTGCCCTCACGCCTGTATGCGGGCGCACGCGGGACGGTCACGACGGACGATGCGGCCTCGGTGCGCGTGCGTTCCGCTGCCTCGACCAATGCCAACCGCATCGGGCAAGTTGCGCCGGGGCAGACGTTCCTTGTCATCAGCGGGCCAACCTGTAATCAGGACATCGCGTGGTTCGAGATCATCTACGGCATCGGGGCGCTGCGCGGGTTCATCGCCGAAGGACAGAACGGCGTGTACTTTGTCGAGCCGATTTTGCCGACTGGCTATTGAGGCCGCGCATCGCCCGCGTTATTGTTAACCTCACCCCTCAATCCTCTCTCCGCACGGAGAGGGAAGCTAAGCGTAGCGCAGCGGGGTGAGGTTCTATTCAAAACCGCATCTTTCCGCTGCTTTTCTACTCTTTGGCAGAGGGTAGAAAAACGGAATGAGGGTCAACACCTGCCTATGGAGAATCCCTGATGATCTTATTCACGAATGGCCTCATTCACACGCTTGACCCGCGCCAACCGCAGACCAACGCGCTGCTGGTGGGCGCAGATGGCCGCATCGCCGCGTTGGGCGGTGCGGCGCTGGCGGCGGGCGGTGGCGCACAGCGCATTGACCTGCACGGGCGCACGCTCATCCCCGGTTTCAACGACGCGCATGTGCATATCTGGAAGCTGGGGCTGCTGCTCACGCGGCAGGTGGTCGCCAACCGCGCCGCCGCCCCCGATATTCCCGCGATTGCCGCCAAATTCCGCGCCAAAGCCGCCACGCTCCCACCGGGAACGTGGATCACCGGACGCGGCTATAACGAGGCCGAATTGCCGGAGCGCCGTCACCTCACCCGCGCCGATCTGGACGCAGCCAGCAGCGAACACCCGATTGCGCTCACCCGCACCTGCGGTCACATGATCGTCGCCAATTCGCTGGCGCTGCGGCTGGCGGGAATCACCCGCGACACCCCCAACCCGCCCGGTGGCGTGGTGGTGCGGGATACCGATGGCGAACCGACAGGGCTGCTGCAAGAGACGGCGATGGGACTGCTGACGCGGATCATCCCCGAACCGTCGGATGCGGAGATGGCAGACGCAATCGCCGCCGCCAACCAGCACCAGTTGAGCCTCGGCATCACCAGCGCCACCGACCCGCTGCTCACACCTGCTCATGTGCGTGTCTACCGCCAGATGGAGCGCGAGGGACGGCTGGCGGTGCGCGTGAATGGCCTGCCGATTCGTCGTCCCGATGGCGGCACAGAAACGCTGCCGCTGCCGGAACGCTTCATCAGCGAACGCCTGCGGATTGATACCGTCAAATTCTTCGGGGACGGCGGCCTGAGTGGGGCGACTGCCGCCATCAGCACCCCGTACAAAATCACGGGCGAGACAGGCGTGCTGCGCTTCGACACTGACGAACTGCGGGAACTGATGTGGGAGGCACACGCCGCCGGATTCCGCATCGGCACACACGCCATCGGGGATGTCACGCTCGATCAGGTCATCGGACTCTACGAGGACATCCAGCAGCGCCAGCCGCGCCCGGAACTGCGCCACCGCATCGAGCATCTGGGGCTGCCCAGCGCAGATCATCTGCGCCGCTGCCGCGCCTTGAATGTAATTGCTGTGCCGCAGACCGTGTTCCTGCCGGCGCTGGGCGCGAGTTTCCGCCGCTACCTGCCCGACGAGTTCGTGCCGCGCTGCTATCCGGTGCGCGCCATGCTGGACGCGGGGCTGACAGTGGCGCTCAGTTCGGACGCGCCGGTTGTGCCGGACGATAACCCGCTGCTGGGCATGAAGGCCGCGCTGGATCGCCTTGACCCCAACGGGCAACCGATTGCCCCCGATCAGGCCATCACCGCCGCCGAAGCCCTGTGGGGCTACACGATGGGCGGGGCGGTTGCCAGCGGCGACGCGCTGTACACAGGCAGTCTGACCGTCGGCAAATGGGCGGACATCGCTGTCCTCAGCGGCGACCCGCTGACCACGCCACCGGAGCGTCTGCTGGAGATTCATGTCGAGCAGACCTATGTGGGCGGGGCGCTGGTGTATCAGGCGTAGTAAAGCAACCCTCATCCCCATCCCTTCTCCCTCATGGCGAAGGGAGTGAGATAAAGAGGGCATTCGTAAGGACACACCGCATGTCGTGTCCACTTGGACTTTTACGAGAAAACAGAACACGACTCGCGCCATGTCCCTACGCAAGAACCCTTGTCCTTGAAAGGGGATTCAGGGTGAGGATTGAGCTTGAATACATAACAAAGGAAACGAATGATGCAGATTCCATCCCTTCAAGGGCAGGTGGCGCTGGTGACAGGCGCAGGGCGCGGCATCGGGCGGGCGATTGCGCTGGAACTGGCGCGGGCGGGCGCAACGGTGGCGCTCACCGCCCGCACCGAACCGGAGCTGAACACCCTTGCCGAAGCCATCCGCGCCGAGGGCGGGCAGGCGGCGGTGTTCCCTGCGGATTTGAATGACGACGCGCAGATAATCGGTCTGATCGCCGCCGTCGCCGGACAGCTAGGGCGGCTGGATATTTTAATTAATAATGCAGGAACATCGGTTAATCAAACGCTGGAAAAAAGTAGCACCGATGATTTCGATCTGCTGATGCGCGTCAACGTCCGCGCCCCGTTTTTGCTGTGCCGCGAGTCCATTCCGCATCTGCGGGCGCAGGGAGGCGGGTTCATCGTCAATATCGCCTCGGTGGTGGCGGTGAAGGGCTACGCGAATCAGGCGCTGTATGCGGCCTCCAAACACGCGCTGCTGGGCATGAGCAAATCGCTGGCACGGGAAGTACAACCCGACCACATCCGCGTGCATGTCATCTGTCCGGGCGGCGTAGCCACCGAGATGGTGACGCAAATGCGCCCCGACCTCGACCCGTCCGGCCTGATTCAGCCGCACGAGATCGCGGAGACGGTGGTGTTCCTCGTCACACGGCGCGGCAAGGCGGCGATTGACCAGATTGATGTGCGGCGCGAATCCAACATTCCATGGGCGTAGACGGTTATAAGTCCGTAGGATTGGACAATTAGCGATTCGATTCGCATAATAGTGTCCAACTTATGAATGCTGCCGAGGAGACTGTGTGCTATGGCCGATGGTTACTTTATCACCCCCAAAGATGTACATCAGGTTGAGATGTTATCCGGTATTCATCGGCGGACGATGGGAACAACTGATGAGGCCATGCTGTGTGAGTTCTTCATCCAACGCGAAAGCCTTGTGCCGCCGCACAGCCACCGCAACGATCAGGTTGGCTACGTGATTTACGGGCAGATCGAGATGACGATTGGCAACATCACCTCCATCTGCAACCCCGGCGATAGCTACGCCATCCCCGGCGGCATTGTCCACAGCGCCCGTGCGGTTGTGGATTCGCTCGTGATTGATTGCTTCTCCCCCCCGCGTGACGACTACCGCACCGAAGCCCGCTAGACAACACAACTAAACTCCCTCTACAAAAGAGGGAGTTGTTTTTATTCGTGCTGGATACCTAACATGTTTATGCTCGGTTTTTGTTCCCTGCAAGGACTCCTTGTTAAGATGCGTTTTAACATTGTTGAGCTGGCTGGCGAGGCTGGCTTTTTCTAAATGCAGGTGTACGAACATGGTTAGTCTACGCGAGATTCTGGGTGATCTGGCGCGGGTGCTGGTGACATTGCTCACATGGCTGTATTGCATCCCGCTGGCGCTGTTTGTGGTATTGTGGATTCTGATTGGCGACCGGGTCTGGCCGCTTTCCGTTATCGGCAACTTCCTCCCCTATCTTTTCGTTCCGGTCATGGTGCTGCTGCCGTTGGGGTTGCTCACCCGCGCATGGCGTGGGCTGCGCTTCAGTTTGCCGCTGGCAGTGCTGGCACTCGTGGTCTACGGGCGACTGTTTTTGCCACATTTGCCCGTTGCCGCCGCCGCCGAGTCGCTGCGGGTGGTCACGCTGAACGTGAACCAGTTCAACCGCAACGTGAGCCAGATCGAGGACTGGTTGCGCCAACAGCATCCCGATGTGGCCTTCCTGCAAGAAGTTCCGATTTCGGCACTGCTGCCCATCACCTATCAGATGGGTGCGGATTATCGCTACATGAATGTTTATCAGCCCACAGAGGAGAAGTTCGCCAGCATTTTGCTGTCACAATTTCCGCTGGTAGACGATTATGAACTCGAAACCGGTTCCCGCGTTTATAGCCTGCTGCGCTACGCCATCCGCTGGAACGGGCAACTGGTGGCGCTGTACGGCGTGGATACTGCCCCGCCGTTGGGCGACAAACGGTTCGACCTACCGCTGATGAACGGGCGCGTGGGACAATATGTGCTGGGCTACGACCCCACCAACCGCGATACTGCGCTCAACAACCTGCTCAACGTGATACAGAGCGAATCGCTGCCGATGATCGTGCTGGGCGACTTCGGCCTGAGCGACCAGAGCAGTCTGTACGGGCAGTTCGCCGCTGTATTGAAGGACTCGTACCGCGAGGCGGGTTACGGGCTGGGTTCGACGTGGCCGCTGACTGTGACCGACGATCTGCGCGGGACGCTGCCATCGCTGATCCCGCCGCTGATGCGCGTGGATTACATCTGGCACAGTGACCAATTCAGAGCGTCACAAGCCATCGTTGGCCCCGCGCTGGGATCAGATCATCTCGCGGTGATCGCCCAACTCGGCTGGGTGTCGTCGCCGTAACCCCAGCCAACCACCGCCCATCACCGCCAGCATCCCCAACGCAATCACCAGTGGGAGGGAGGTCGCCACGTCATCGCTGACAGGCGCGACCTCCTCCTCGCGCTCCACAATCAAGTAAATGCCATCCGGTTGACCGATGTCGGTATGGGCGCTATCGCTCAACGAAGCGCAAATCCGCCAGCGCCCATACGGGATGCCCACCAGTGCGCTATTCTGATACGCCATACCCCACACGCTATTGTTCAGCCACACATGCCAGTGCGGGCTGTTTTCGGCTGCGTCCGGGCCGTCCAGCGAGAAACCGCTGACTTCCACCGTGATCGTCACCTCCGCGAATTTGTCCGCACGGGTGCGAATCACGGTTCCAGAAGCGGGCGATACAATGCGGATGGTGGGTGCATCTGCACCAGTAGGCAGAGGGCGATCAGCAGGCAGGGTGGCGGCGCAATCAGCGAGAAGAGTGGACGGATCAGGCGTGGGGGTTTGCGCCCGCACAGGGAAGGCCAGCGCCAGCGCCAACCCGATGATGAACAAGGTGCGAAGATTCATACTATGGATTATCCATGCAAAATGCCGATTTAACGACAATCACAATTATTTTCTGACAGAAACACCAGTTTCTAAATAGGCAACCGAGGTTATACTAGAAGGAATGCCGTTCATCTCAACAGCGAAGCGTATTTGAACATGACCAATCGGATTGAACGCACACGAATCAGTCAACTCACTTCGAGCTACGGCCCGGATGAACCACCGCGCCTGCCAATGGATTTCGGGGATTATCTGTCGCTGTTGTGGCGGCTGGATCGCCATGCGGAGGATGCCGCCCGTGTGAAGTATTACCGCCGCTGTGCGCTGGCGCTGGGCGATGGGCTGGGTCTGAAAGACAGCAACATCTATCGGCTGGTAGACATCACGCAACCGGGGCAGTTGTATCAGCAGTTGCCGAACGCGCCCTATCGCGGTGCGTCGCGGTTGGTGGACGCGCAAGATCGCAAGGCCGCCATCAGCCAGTTGGCGCAATTGCGGTTGGATATTCTGCGCATCGGTACGTATCACGACCAGTGGCCGGTCAGTTGGCCGGGCAGCGGCATTATGGATACCGAACTGCGCGAGCGCGTGTTCGCCGTGCTGTTCACCGCCTTACAGGGGCAGTACGAGAACTTTGGTCGCCTACTGCTGGTGGTGGATATCGTGTTGAGCGATTTGCTGGTGGGCATTCACCAGATGGGCGAAATCGGCCTACATGATTTGATCGGGGAATATGGCTACCCGAACTTTGCAGATACTAAAGTGCGGGCGGCATTCTACAGTGGCACACCGTAATTTCTACATCTGTTTTTGCGAGAATCGCTGAATCAAAACAGGGGCGCATGAAGCGCCCCTGTTTTTTATTGCGGACTGCTACCCTCATCCCCCGTCCCCTTCTCCCTCAGGGCGAAGGGGGGGTAGGCTTGAAGTCTCTCGGTATGAGGGACTACAGGGTGAGGGTGCATAAGCGTTACTAGAAACTAGCCACCCATCGAACTCAACATGGCCGGATCGCCCATCTGCGCGCCTTCGGGGGCGGCAACCGGGGCGGTGTTGTTGATGTTCGACAGCGTGGAGTTCACGGTGATGGCGATATCCAGCTTCTGCGAAGCGCCACCCGAACTACCCGCACCACCTGCGCCACCCATCAACGCCGCCATATCCAGCG
>CAIVEA010000537.1 GCA_903904765.1 uncultured Chloroflexota bacterium | reverse complement strand
TTCGCACCCTGTCCGATCTTGATTTCCAGATAGTTGCACGAGTTCAAAAACTCGATATTCACACCAAACCGCGCCGAGGCGATCTGATTGCCGCGATTGCGCGGGTAGCGCCCCATCACATCCGCCAGTTCACCGCCTTCGCCATTCACACAAATGATGTTCAGCTTATAGGCTGCTTCGCCATAGGCTTTGTAGGCCAACTCCCCCTGCGAACCGAAGGACATCGCGCCGATCAGCACTGGCATAGTGTGATCGTTGATGCTGATGTCCACGCTATCCGGGTCAATTTCGCTCGCAGTAGTCTTGAGACCGATTGCGTGGCGCAGTGCCACCGGAATAGTATCCTCAAGGTTGAGCATTTCAGTGGTGTACTCTTCTAGAGAGAGTTCACCATGCGCCACATCTTCAACCTTCTTCCACATCTTCGGGTATAGGCGATCTGCGTTCGCCAACTTTGCTGGTTTCTCGCCACGCATTTCGGCCGCCCGCGATTCGGCATCGGCCTTCATGGCATCAAACGTCAAGCCACGCGCTTCCGAACCGAAGTAATTGGGCGTGCCGAAGTATTCCGCTACGTTGCCCGCCAGCCCGATTGAACTGAACGAATGACCGTAACCGCGCAGTTCGTGGCAACCAATGGTCGAAATGACCTTTTCCAGTGCGCCGTTCAAAATCTTGAGCAGACCAACCAGTTGCTTCACGCGCTGGTCACTGGTCAACTCCTGCTTGGTCGGCTTGGGAGCCAGCCCCAACGCCGTCGCGTACATGGCATACGGCACAACCGCATTCGCGCCCAGCGCCACGATCAACGCCACATCATGAATGTCACGGATAGCCGCCGAACGCACCACAATGCCCGCGTGACGGCGCAGGTTTGCGGTCTGCGATGCAAGCCGCAGCGCGTTATCCACTGCCGATGTCACCAGCAGCGGGTCAAGCCACAGCGAAGCGCCGCTGTACACATCGGTATCATCGAGGACGATGCACTGCGCCCCGCCCCAGACCGCCTCCACCACAGCCGTCTTGATGCGTTCCACTGCGTCCTGAACATTCTCGTCCATACCAGCGGCCATCTGGAACACGACAGCACGATCACCAAACACATCGAACAGGTCTTCCAGCACCATCGTGCCGTATTGTTCAGCCGCAGCCCGCATCTCATCCACCGCTGCCAGTTCATACCCGCCCAGCATCAATGGGGTTTTCAACTGCACCAGCAAATCCTGTGGATTCGGTGAAGCGCCTACCGACGGACGAGCGCCGATAAGGACGCTGGTCGAGAACTGTGCCTTTTCGCGTTCGCGGTCAATCGCAGGGTTCGTGACCACCGCGACGGTTTCCTTGAAGTAATCCGAAACGTTCGTGCGGGTCTGGCTGAGCGCCGCCAGCGGGCCATCCCAGCCAAGAGAACCCACCTGTTCCTTCTGTGATTCGGCAATCGTTTCCATGAACTGAACGTGATAGCGTTCCCAGCCCATCGCTGCCATAGTGGTCGTGTTCGCCACCGTCTGCCGTTCGCGCCAAGGAATCGCCACCATCTCCCGTTCTGCAACGGCCTGTGCAGTCGCCTGCATGGTCGCCAGTGCCGCCTGTGCCACCTGAAGGCCACCGTCACCGTTGCTCCCACCGTTCGATCCCGGTTGCGGTGCCGGCAGATGACCGAGCGACCACACACCAGCGGGCGCACTCCCGAAGCTGACACCCCGTTCGCGGTGACGGTTGAGAACATGCCGCTGAATCGAAGGGTAATCCAGTACTTCGATACCCTGTCCGGGCTTCAGCTTGATGGCGACCTTCTCACCGGGAGCAAGCGGCTTCGGTTCGGCGGACATCATATCTAGATAGTACACCCCGCGTTCGGAGGTGATGAAATACTCTTTTTCCGTCTCACCAAACCACAACGGACGCAGCCCCAGCGCATCCACGCTGAACATGCAGGTATCCGCCAAACGCCCCGCCACCGCCGCCGGTCCCTGTGCGAACGGACCAAACGAACGACGGATGTGATCGTACATCTCGTGAATATCGGTGGCGTTCTGAATCAAATCATGTTTGTGCGGCGGGAATACATATTCCATCGCCTCGATCAAATCCATGTCGTACATCATGCACAGGGCATGCAGCACACGGTCAACATCCTGCGAGTCCGAATTGTTCGGGTCAAGCGGAATGCCGATCATGCCCGCTTCTAGACGGAAACGCGAAATGGTGTTGAACTCACCGTTGTGACCCATCAGGCCGAAAGGCTGCACACGCTCAAAGATCGAGTTGGTATTGGTGCTGTAACGTGCATGACCGAGTGTAATGCTCGAAGCGTAGTCCGGGTCGCGCAGTTCCGGGTAGTAACGGCGCAGGATTTCAACCGTCCCCTGCACTTTGTACACCACGCTATAGGACGAGAGCGACGGGAAATGAACGCCCAAATCCTTTTCCAACTGCAATTGCAATTTGAACAGCGTCTTTTCGAGCTGGTCGGTGGGAATGCTGCCATTCATGCCAGCCAATTGCCAGAACACTGGCTCATTCTTCTGCGCGTTCGGCCCCAGCATGTGGCTATTCACAATGCCCGGTTC
>CAIVEA010000536.1 GCA_903904765.1 uncultured Chloroflexota bacterium | reverse complement strand
GGGTTTGCAGCTTTTGCTTCAGCCGTGCGACATCGTTGAGTTGATCGTCAACGAACTCCTCAATCCGGCTCAGGCCACTGGCCTTCCACGCACTCTTGTCCACATCACCATCATGGCGGGCGGCCACACCCTGCCGTGCGCTGACCAGCCACACATCCGGCTTATAGCCCAGATGAGTCTTGCTCTGTTCCATCACGTACTCGCGTACCGACTCACTATCTTCGACGGACAGCAGATCAACCTGATTAATCACCAGAATGACCTTTTTGCCGTAGTCTTTCAGCGTTTGCAGGTATTCGAGGTTGCGGGCAGTCATAGCCTGCGTTGCCAGCATGACCATCAACACCACATCAGCGCGGTGCAGGAATTTGCGCGTGATCTGTTCGTGCTTCTGGAATACCGATTCCAGACCGGGCGTATCCACCAGACTCAGCTTTTGCAGCAGCGGTGAAGGATAGAACAGGGTATCCACCTCGCCGCCGGCGCTCAGGCGTTGTTCCTGTTCGCCGTGCCGCAAAATGCAAATGCGGTCGGTGGTGGGGACGGGGCTGACGGGCATCAAATCAGGTTTGCCCATCAGCGCGTTCAACATGCTGGTCTTGCCCGAATTGAACGGACCAACCAGCACAATGAGGAAAGGATGGTCTGCATGAAACAGCGCATCCCGCAGTTGTGATAGCCGATCTTCGCCCAGATTGTCCACACGGGGCAAAACATCCAACAGCCCCGTAATCAGTTCATATTCACGACGGCGAAGATGCTCGTACTCGGTTGCCAGTTTAGTCTCAGTCGCATGGGTCGCCAAGCGTAATCCCTACTCCTTCAAGGCAAGCCAGTGATGGCGTAATCTGATATACTGACCGTTGACATCCGCAGGGTGTCCTGTGCCGCGCTTCACTATATCATATCACCGCTAGAAACATATAGGACGACTCGCCTGCCACACTCCGGGAGATAATGACCTATGACCGATCTTCAACGGGTAGTAGCCCGTCAAGAACGCGCACTCGATCTCCTCACCAAGCTCGATCGAGTGCGCGACATGCTCCGTGATGATGATGACCCGCAAGGGATGTTTCAGGCATTAGCCCTCACGCTGCGCGAGGTATTTCAGGCCGATGCCAGCGCCATACTGGTCGTTGCCGAAACCACCGATGAGGTCGAAACGCTGGTCAGCAACGGCCTACCGGAATTGCAGGCGCTGGCGCTGTGTCAGGGCGGCCTGAACCTGACCGGAATCAACGATTGCCCTACGTCTCCCCTACCCCATGCCGTCACCGTCCAGATTGTGCTGGACGAATACCCGCTGGGATGCGTCTATGTGGGACGGCATAACCCGCACTTTGACGATGATGACCGCTGGCTGCTGGCCTATGCCGAAGATCAACTGGACTCGGCCATCATGCAGGCGCGGATGGTGTGGTCACTGGCGCAGCGCAACCGCGAACTGGAAGCCATCTACGAAATTGACCGCCTGCGCGACCGCACCACCAGCGAAAGCGATTTGATCGCTGGTTTCAACAACATCATCACGAGCCGCCTGCACGCCCAATTCAGCTTGATGCTGCTGGTGCAAACGAACAGCGGCGACATGCTCATTCGCAGCCTGATTGATAAGCAATCCGTCCCGCCCGCCGCGCTCGACCAGATTCGCAACCGCGTCCGCAGCCTGAGCATCCCGCAGGTCATCGAATCGCCCGCTGGAACCGGCGACCTCATCCTGCTGGCTGCGCCGTTCGTGGTGAGTGGAGAACGCTTGGGCGCGATTGTCATCGGGCGCAACACCCCCTACACCATCGCTGACCACCGTTTGATGCACGCCATGATGACCCAGATGGACTCGGCAGCAGTCTACACCCGCACGCTGTACCAGCTGGCACAACGGCAGCGTGAGTTGGAAGTGATCTACCGCGTTGACCGCATCCGCGATCAAGAAAAAGACTTCGATGGGATGCTGCAAGCCGTCCTTGCCGAGCTTTCAACGGTTGTCTCGTCGGAGATGGGCTACATCATGCTCTACGATCAGGGGCAGGAACATGAGTTGGAATTTCGCGCCAATTCCGCCTACGGGCTGGCGGAAAATGCCGATATTATTGCCACCGTCCAGCGTATCTCCAGCCAAGCCTTAGACGAAGGCCACATGATAACTCGCAACAGCCCCGAAGGGGGGCTGCGCTCCATCGTGGCGATTCCGTTGATCCTGAATGACCGCATTATAGGCGTGTTCGGCGTGGTGAACGCCACCAACCCGCGCGGGTTTGACCAGCAGGACGAACATATCCTGAGCGCGATCACCAGCCAGATTGACACCGCCATCTTTGAACGGTTGGAACAGCGCCGGATGCGCGCCCTCCTCAGCCGTTCGGTAGACCCGAAAGTGCTGGAAATGATGCTGCAACGCGCCAAAACCAGCGTCCTCTCCGGCGAACGGGTGGTCATCAGCGTGCTGTTCGCGGATTTGCGCGGCTCAACGGAATGGGCGGAACGCACGCACCCCGAAGAACTGGTCTATACGCTCAATTCGTTCCTCACCCGCATGACGGATGTGATCTTCAAATACGGCGGCACGCTGGACAAGTTCGTGGGTGACGAGGTCATCGGCCTATTCGGAACGCCGCTGCCGATGGACGACCATGCCTATCGTGCTTCTGCCGCCGCGCTGGAAATGCAGGCCATCCACATCGAACTGCAAGCGGAAATGGCGCGGCAAGGGCGCGAACTGCCTTTCATGGGGATTGGCGTGAGTTCGGGCGAAGCCATCGCGGGCGAATTCGGACATCCGGTACGGAGTGAATTCACGGCGCAGGGGCGCGTGATGAACCTCGGTTCGCGCCTGTGCAGCGCCGCCAGAGGCGGACAGGTCATCATCAGCCATACGACCCGCGAAATGGCCGCCAATCAGGTGCAGGTGAACGCGCTCGAACCGCTGCCCCTCAAAGGCATCAGCAATCCCGCACCGATTTATGAACTGGTCGGCATCACGCCGCAATCCTGAAAGCCTGATCTCATGCTCAACGACTCGATTCACTACCAGAACGGCATGCTGTACTGCGATTCCGTCCCGCTGAAGGATATCCTTATCCAGACCGGCACGCCCGTCTACATCTACAGCCTCAAACGCGCTCTCGGCAATCTAGAGCGCATCCGGCAGGCATTCGCCCCCGTCCACCCACACATCCACTACAGCGCCAAAGCCAACGCCAACCTCGCCATCGTCGGCGCACTGGTGCAGGCGGGTGCAGGCGTGGATGCGGTCAGCGCGGGCGAGATTCACCGCGCACGGCTGGCGGGCGCAGACCCGGCAGATATTGTGTTCGCGGGGGTGGGCAAAACACCCAACGAACTCGGCTACGCGCTGGAACACAGCGTCGGCTGGATCAACGTCGAAAACGTGGGCGAGCTTCAAATCATCAACGATATTGTGGCGGGATTAGGCAGCGCTCCGGCGCGGGTGGCG
>CAIVEA010000535.1 GCA_903904765.1 uncultured Chloroflexota bacterium | reverse complement strand
TTACTGGTATCACCTCGGTGAAGGCATGGCGATCCGGCAGGCGTTGGGGCAGAGTGGACTGCCCGAATTTGTAGGTGCTATTCATGCCGAAGCGCCTTATGTGCCGGAATAACGAGTATCGGGCTGGGATAACAAAGATGAGGACACATGCAAGCCTTTGAGACGCTGGCGGTCACGCTGGAAGGATCGGTTGCACGCATCATGCTCAACCGCCCCGAAGTGAAGAATGCTATGAATAGCCAGATGGTGCTGGAGATTACCGCCGCCTTTGAAGCCCTGCGAGATGATCGTAGCAGTCGCGTGGTGGTACTCTCCGGCGCAGGCCGAACGTTCTGCGCGGGCGGGGACATCAAAGAGATGGCCGCTTCGTTTCAGGCGGGCGAACTGGATGCCAGCCGCAGCGCCGCCGCACTGGATGTGATGCTGCAAACCGTGAACAGTGCGCCGCAGGTGGTGGTGGCACAGGTGGAAGGTGTGGCGATGGGCGGCGGTTTCGGGCTGGTGTGCGTGTCGGACGTGGCGATTGCCAGCACCGAGGCGCGTATGGGCATGCCCGAAGTGCGTTTGGGCTTGGTTCCGGCGCTCATTTCGCCGTATGTGATTCGGCGCATCGGCCTGACGCGGGCGCGGGAACTGATGCTGACGGGTCGGCGCTTCAGCGGGGAACTGGCGCTGGATTACGGTGTGGTGCATGAGGCCTGTTTGCCGGAAGATGTGGATACGCGGGTAAATGCGGTGCTGGCGGAAATTCACCAGTGCAGCCCGAACGCGCTGGCGGCTTGCAAGCAGTTGTTGTTCACTGTGGCTGATAAGGATTTGGACGAGACGGCGCAATACCGCGCGCATTTGCTGTCCGAACTGCGCCGCAGCGATGAGGGGATGGAAGGGATGATGGCGTTCGCGCAGAAGCGTCCGCCACAATGGGCTGCAAAAGGATGACCATGATTCGCAAGATTCTGATCGCCAATCGCGGGGAAATCGCCTGCCGCATCATCCGCACCTGCCGCGAAATGGGGATTGCGACGGTGGCGGTGTATTCCGATGTCGACGCGCAGGCGCTGTATGTGGAACGCGCCGACGAAGCCGTGCATATCGGCCCATCTCCGGCGGCGGAAAGCTACCTGAACATCCCTAAACTGATTACGGCGGCGCTGCGCGTGGGCGCGGATGCAGTGCATCCCGGTTATGGTTTTCTGGCGGAAAATGCGGTTTTTGCACAGGCTTGCATTGATGCGGGGCTGGTGTTCATCGGCCCGCCGCCTGCCGCCATCGAGGCGATGGGCAGCAAACGCGGCGCAAAGTTACTGCTGAAAGCTATCCCCACTGTCCCCGGTTATAGCGGCAGCGATCAGTCGGATGCGGCGCTGCTGGCGGCGGCAGATGTTATTGGCTTCCCGATCATGGTCAAAGCCTCGGCGGGCGGCGGTGGCAAAGGGATGCGGCAGGTGGAGCGCATGGACGATCTGCCGGAGGCGCTGGCGACGGCACGGCGTGAGGCGCTGCAAGCCTTCGGGGACGATATGCTAATTCTGGAACGGGTGGTACGTAGCCCGCGTCATGTGGAAGTGCAGATTTTTGGCGACAAAATGGGCAACATGATCGCTCTGGGCGAACGTGAATGCACTATTCAGCGCCGCCATCAGAAGATTGTGGAGGAGACTCCCTCGTCTGCTCTATCGCCCGCGCTGCGCTCCGCCATGCTGGAAGCGGCGGTCAATATAGGCACGCAGCTCGGCTACTACAGCGCGGGGACGGTGGAGTTTCTGGTGGATGACCAGAAGAATTTCTACTTTATGGAGATGAACACCCGCTTACAGGTGGAGCATCCTATCACCGAGGAAACGACCGGATTCGATCTGGTGCGCTGGCAGATCATGGTGGCGGAAGGGTTTCCGCTGCCGGATATGGATGTGTATCCGGCGGGGCACGCCATCGAAGTGCGTATTTACGCCGAAGACCCCGCGAACGAGTTTTTACCCTCGATAGGCAAGATTTTGCGCTGGCAAGCGCCCCCCGATGTGCGCGTAGAGGCGGGTGTGCGTACTGGCGATGAGGTGAGCGTCTATTATGACCCGATGGTGGCGAAGGTGATCGCCTATGGCGAACACCGCGAAGGCGCAATCCGCCGCCTCGATCATGCGCTGGCACAACTTCAACTGTTAGGGCTGCGGAACAATATCACCTTTTTGCGGCGGGTGCTGATGCACCCCGATCATCTGTCGGGCGAATTTACGACACAGTTCATTGCCGAACATCCCGAATTGCTGACTGAGAGCGATACGCTCCCGCTGGCGGCGCTGGTGGCGGCGGTAGTGGCGCAGTCCGGCACGGCGCAGAACGACGCGGGCGTGTCCCACTGGCGCAACAACGCCTTCCGCCCCATCCGGCAGCAGTTTCAGTTTGCCGGAAAAACACTAGAGGTATTACTAGAACCGCAGGGCGGTCAGCGGTATGCCGCACAGGTGGATGGGAAGCCGATAGCGGTGCGGGTGTGGTCATTCCAGAATGGGGATATGGTGCTGGAACTGGACGGCCACCGCCAGAGGGTTACGGTCATCGAAGGCGTGGATAGCGTGTGGTGGACGCACAGCACCGCCGGGGCGGTGGCCTTCAAATGGCTGTCCCCGCTGCCGGATGGTACACGCGCTTCGGCGGCGGCAGGA
>CAIVEA010000534.1 GCA_903904765.1 uncultured Chloroflexota bacterium | reverse complement strand
TCCAACGACCCATCCAGCGTGGCGAACTGGGAACGAGACATGCCCTCGCGGGAAAACTTTTTCGGTGGTGATCTGGCGGGCATCCGCGCACACTGTAACCATCTAGTACGGGTAGGTGCAACCGCGCTGTATACCACCCCGATTTTCGCCGCACTGAGCAACCACAAATACGACACCACCGACTACATGCGCCTTGAACCTGCGTTCGGGACGCTGGACACCTTTCATGAACTCGTCCATACGCTGCATGAGCATGGGATTCGGCTGGTGCTGGATGCGGTATTCAATCACTGCGGAGATAGTTTCTGGGCGTTTCAAGATGTGGTTGCCAGAGGGCAGCAATCCCCCTACTGGGACTGGTTCTTTATCGAAAATTATCCTATCCAGAGTGACCCACCGAACTACCAGACGTGTGGCGGCGCGGCGTTCCTACCCAAACTAAACACCTCCCATCCCGATGTGCAGGCGCACCTGCTGGATGTGGCAGCCTACTGGATTGAACAGGGTGCGGACGGCTGGCGTTTGGATGTGCCCTGGAAAGCCGATATGGGGTTGTGGCCTAAAGTACGGGCGCGGGTGCTGGAAACAAAGCCGGATGCTTATCTCGTGAGCGAGGTCTGGCGCGGCGCAGCGGATTGGCTCGACCAAGCGCGTGTACATGGCGTGATGAACTATCGCCTGCGTGCAAACATCCTAGATTATGCTATATTCGACCACATGGATGCTGAAGATTTCTGCTACGAAGTGGACTATCTACTACGCGAGTATGGTGAGACAGCCTACTATCACCTCAATTTGCTCGGCAGTCATGACACGCCGCGTTTGCTCACCCTAAGCCGCCAAAATGGTCAACGTGCCGCGATTGCCATCGCGCTGCAATTGACGCTACCGGGTGTGCCGATGATTTACTACGGGGATGAGATCGGCATGGAAGGGGAAAACGATCCCGATTGCCGCCGCCCGATGATCTGGGATGAACGGCGGTGGAATCCGGTGATCTGGCAAACGACCACGCGCCTGACGGCTGCCCGCCATGCCCACCCCGCCCTGCGTTCATTGCACATGAAACCGCTTAAACTGTGGAACGGGGTGTTCGCGTATGAACGCCGCGCAGGTGACGATGTGGTGATGGTGGTCACAAATCCGCGAGGAGTCCAATCTCGTTTAGGCATTCCAGTACCCGACGGAATTGCTGCATCGCGCTGGCGGGATGTGCTATCCGACGCGATTTTCGCCGTCCAAAATGGTCAGATCAGCTTTGAACCGTTGCCGGCACAGTCGGCATTCGTCCTTGTCCCAGAATAGGCAGTAGTTATGGCAAGATTGACGATTAGCGACATTGCGAAAGGCGCTGGTGTCAGCAAGACAACCGTCTCTTTTGCCTTCAATGCCCCGGAACGGCTGCCCGCCGAAACCGTGCAGCGCATTTTGAAGGTGGCCGAAGAACTGGGCTATGTGCCAAACCCGATTGCACGCAGCATGACCAGCAATCGGACGGGAAACATCGGGTTACTATTCCCGCAGCCCGTCCAAACGATTCTCAATAACCCGTATACGCTGGAATTATTGCAGGGCATCGGGCAGGTGTGCGATGCACACGGCCTGAATATCGTGCTAGTCTCGCCGCGTCTGGGGAACATGCGTCAGGCGGTATCCGCCGCTGTCGTGGATGGCTTCCTCACAATCGGGCTGGAGCACTACAAATCCACTGTTCGCCTGCTGGAACAGCGCGAAATCCCCTACGTGATGGTGGATAGTGACCCGCACCCCGGCGCAATCTGCGTCAATGTAGACGATCAGGCTGGCGCGTATGAAGCCATGCGGCATGTGCTGGAAAAAGGACATCGTGAGATCATCATTCTGGGGATTGAGTCGGGGAAGCATGGTCGCTTCGATGAGTATGTCGGCACGATTCGCCACCGGATGCAGGGGTATCAGGATGCGCTGGCAGAATTTGGCCTCACGGTTGATGGACAGCAGGTGCGACTGATCGAATGTCCGTGTACAGCTGCGGGCGGTGCGAGTGCCCTTGAGCATTTGCTGCGCGATCAGCAACTGCCTACAGCATTTGTGGCGATGGCGGACATTCTCGCGGTAGGTCTATTGGAGACGGCTGTGCGGCACGGACTGTCTGCACCGAAGCATTTCTCGCTAGTCGGCTTTGATGATCTACCCATTGCCCGCTGGCTACAACCGCCGCTGACGACGGTTGCACAACCTGTTCACGAAAAAGGCGTGTTAGCGGCGGAACTGCTACGGCATCACATGGCGGGAGAAGCGTCCATTGAAGAGCATGTGCTGCCCACGCGCCTGATTGAACGGCGCAGTGTGGAGCCAATCTCCCATTATCAAGGCACATAGCGGACGGTTCGTTCCTGTCAAGCAGCAGAACTTTCTTTCAATTTCTCCCCGATTTTGCTCGGCTATCCCACATCATATTGAAGGATGAACATGAGAACAGAGTGACGCAAGGCTCTCAACGGTGTTCTTGTGTTATCATGAATGAATGTTGTTACTAGGCGTAAGGTACGCGATGAACGACATCCAAACAGGAGACAGGGTGCGTATGCGAAAAGCGCATCCCTGCGGCAGTGATGTCTGGTGGGTCATTCGCGTGGGGGCCGACATCGGGCTGCGTTGTGCTGGCTGTGATCGGCGCGTGCTGCTGCCCCGCAGCGAATTCTTCAAGCGCCTCAAAGAGGTGCTTTCGCCTAACTCGCAGGAGAAGTGATGATGAAACGTATTTTATTTCTGTTTTCAGATACCGGCGGCGGGCATCGTGCTGCCGCCGAGGCCATTCGCGATGCGCTCATCGCACGGCACGGGTTGGATGTGCAACCCGAAATGGTGGATGTGTTCCGCACCTACTCGCCTTTCCCCTTCAAATACATGCCCGAAATGTATCCGTGGCTGGTGAACCGCAGCAAAACCTCGTGGGCGATGGGCTACCAGCTCACCAACAACCGCCGTACCGCCCGTCTCGTTTCGCGGGGGATGTATGTCTCCATCGAAAATGGCCTACGCCGGATGCTGTCGGAACATCCCGCCGATGTGATCGTCTCGGTGCATTCCATCCTGACTGCGCCCGCCATGTACGCCCTCATGCAGTCGGAATATCGCCCGCCCTTCGTCACCGTTGTCACCGATATGGTTTCCACGCACCGCTTCTGGTATGACCGCCGCGTAGATCGCTGCCTCGTCCCCACGCAGGCCGCCTACGACACCGCGATTGACACCGGGCTGGAACACAATCAGGTGCGCGTGACCGGGTTGCCTGTCCATCCTCAATTTGCCGAACGTCTGACCGACAAGGCCAGTGCCCGCGCTCAACTGGGCTGGGACCCCGAACTGCCCACGCTGCTGCTGGTGGGTGGCGGCGAAGGCATGGGGCCGCTGTATAAGACCGCCCGCGCCCTGAACGATGCCCGCCTGCGCTGCCAGATCGTGGTGATTGCAGGGCGCAATCAGGTACTCAAAGCGCAGCTCGAAGCCGACCACTGGAATCAGCCCACGCACATTTACCCGTTCGTGACCAATATGCCCGTGCTGATGGCCGCTTCGGATATTCTGGTGAGCAAAGCGGGGCCGGCCACCATCTGCGAAGCCTGCATCGCTGGCCTTCCGGTCATCCTATACGATGCCATTCCCGGTCAGGAAACAGGTAACGTCGAGTTTGTGGTGCAGAACAACATCGGCGTATTCGCCCCCAACCCCCGCGCCGTGACCGAAGCCGTAACCGCGTGGCTGGCGGAAGGGCCGGACAAACTGAAGCAGCGTTCCGAACGCGCCCGTTCGCTCGGTCGTCCCAATGCCGTGTGGGAGATTGCCGACGAAATCTGGGAGCAGGCGCAAAACCCACCCATCGCCACCAACCGCCGCAACCGCCTGCACGAACTATCAGCGCGAATGCCGGTCAAAGTCCGGTTGCCCAAATAGCACAACAGCGGCCAATCCCGCACTGAGGATTGGCCGTTATGTTTAAATTTATATGACATATGGAGTAAGGACATGAGACGTTACGGATTTACCCTCACTGTGGCAGCACTCATACTCACGTTAGGGATGCTGACCGTTCATGCACAATCCGCAGAACTACCCGCCGCCGAAATCACCAACGATGAAGGCGGCCCGGTGCTCATCACCGGACAGGGGGACTACACGTCACCCGCCGCTACCGATCTGGCCTCGCAACCGATCGTCATGATGGAGAACTCGTCCCCGACCATTGACCGCATCACCGACCCTTACTACGAGCTACCGGAAACATCCCAGTTTCTGGGGCAGTTCACTAGCGATTACTTCGCGCCGCCGTTCGGTTACCGTATCAACCTGCCCGCCCAGCCCACTGGCGAATACCGTGATGTGGACAACGATGGCGAGCAGGACACGGGGGTGATTACGATGGACATCACCGTGCTGCTGAACATATACGATGATGTGTACTACCAAATGGGCGATGCAGTCTACATCAACTTGTCGCTCATCGTCGAAAAACGCTTCTTCACCGATGTCAAAGAACACCGCTACGAGATCACAGGCGGCAAATTTGTGGTCTGGTCGCCGGATGACCAGCAGGGTTTCCCCAGCGGTTTCGGCGCAGACGGGCTGTTGTTCACCGCCGATGATCCTGCCGTGCGCCTGCCTGCGGGTTACACAGTGGTGGATATGAATCAGGAACCGTTCATCTTTGACCGTTCCCGCGAAGGCCGCATAGACCTGCCCGAAGTGCAGGATATCGCCCCGCAGGATTACTCGGCAATGAGCTATGTGGATGCTTTCGATGCGCTTATCGCGCAGATGCGTAAAGAATACGCTTTCACCGAGTACAAACAAGTAGAT
>CAIVEA010000533.1 GCA_903904765.1 uncultured Chloroflexota bacterium | reverse complement strand
CCGGCATCCGAAAGCTGGCTCAAAGGTGGCAAACGCCTGTGTTCAATCTGTCAGACTCCGCTGTGGCAGGAAGCCCGCGACAGGGGTTCTCAGCCCAAACCGGGACAGAAGTATGCGACCAAGAATCCGCGCTATCGGATTGACGAGTACCTCAAGCGGGTCTACCCGGATCGGGTGTATCTCCTTATCTGGGATGAGGTTCATGAGTGCGCTCACGGGGATACTGGCAACGGCGAGGCGTTCAACCGTATTGCAGGGTTGGCACAGAAAGTGCTGGCTATGACCGGAACGCCCTTCAATGGACGGTCATCCTCAATCTTCAATCTCGAATACGCGCTCAATCCCCGCACGCGCCAGCGATACAACTGGGGCGGCGCACCCCGTTTAAGCCGTAAGACACGCGGCGAACGTGGTTTTCAGACCATCGCTTCAGATGACAGCAAACAGCGTGGTCGCGCCGAGTCGCGCTGGGTTGCCGACATGGGTGTTCGTGAACAGGTGGTTGAAGAACGTCCCTCATATGACAAAGAAACTGGCGCGTTCACCGGGACTTCCACATATGAAAAACCTTACGAGGAAGCGCCGGGAATTTCACCGCTGCTGGTGGCGGAAGTGCTGGATCATGCCATCTTCTTTTCACTGGGTGATCTGGGGAAGGCGCTGCCACAGTATGAGGAAATCGCGCTGCCGGTAGAGATGGATGCCGACTGCTACGAACAGTATGACCGCACCCGCCAGCAGTTGAAAGATTACCTGATTGCGCGGCGCTGGGAAGGCGATACCACGTTCAGGGGGGCATATCTGCAATGGGCGATGGGTTGGGTGAATGCGGCGCACCGTCCGCACGAGGTCATCCACAACCTCAAACATCCCATCACGGGCGAGAAGCTGCCGCACATCGTCACCAGTATCCCGTCTTACGGCGAAGACCGTATCTTTGCCAAAGAGCAGGCGCTCATCGACCTGGTGCGCTCCGAACTGGAACAGAATCGCCCCTGTGTCATCTACATCCGCCAAACCAGCACCCGCGACATCCAGCCGCGTATCGAGAACCTGATCCGCCAGCATGTGCCGCTGGCGCGAACCTTCATCCTGAAGAACACCGTTGATGCAGAACGACGCGAAGCCGTCATCGAAGCGGAAGTGGCGAAAGGCACGAATGTCGTCATCTCCAACCCTGAACTGGTCAAAACCGGATTGGATCTCGTCTTTGCCCCCACACTCATCTTCTACGAAATCACTTTTAATCTCGGCACGATGATGCAGGCAGCCGGACGGTCTTACCGTCTCAATCAGACGCACACCCACTGTAAGACCTACTACCTCTTCGCCGAAGGGACGATGGAGCAGACCGCCGTGCAGCTCATGAGCCGTAAACAGCGGGCTGCCAAGCTGCTGACCGGGGATATCGGGCTGACCGGGCTGGATACGCTGACCGAAGGCGAGGGTGGTTTTGAGGAGGCATTGCTCGAAGCCATTGGGCGCGACGAGGCGCTGCTCGACCCATCGGAACTGTTCAGGAAATCGGAAGCACAGGGCGAGATTGATGGTGAAGATGCCGCCTATTGGAACGTTGAACTGGCGGAACCGGAAGGCGAACCGCTGATGGCGGAAACTGCTGCATCTGTGCTGGTCGATGAGTTTCAGCTTGATCCACTCGTTCAAGAAGCCATCCGACTTGGCGGCGTGGTGACTGAAATCGAACCGTCTGATGAACGGAAGTCCGCTGCCGCGCTGCCCAACCCCGCATCGCAGCCGTTCACGCAAACGATTTTCGACTATCTCGATACCGTTCACATCATCACCGACGACCAGAAGCTGTCCACGCTGCGGGCGGAATTGCTCACACTGGTACAAGCGGGTTCACCAGATTTACCGGATTGGCTGCGGGATAATCGTATCGTCTTTCCCGGCTGTGAGGCGGAAGTCGCCGCCCGAATCATCCGTCTGGTGCAGGGAACCAACAGCGATCCGGTCAACGGCATCCCCCTGCGTCCCGTCGTGGTTAGCGCAAAGGCGAGAAAGCCTGCCACATCGCGCAAACGCGATCTGCTGGCTGTGCCGGATGATGCGCCAGAGCCGCCGCGCAAACAGCAGCAGCGTAAACAGGTGGATGACACCGCGCCGCTGCAACTGACGTTGTTCTAAGGCGGTGCGACCATGCACCCCGATATGCTGGCGTTTCTGGATGCCCTCTATGAACGCTGTGTCTCACTGCGCTCATCGGCTCGCCTGACCTTCACTGTCATTCATCCCAATGGCAAATTCCCAACACCGTCACGACACATCCCGTTAGATAACCGCGCTGTGCTGTTGGACACCTTGCAACGGCTGTCTGACACCAACCGGATGGGCTGGGGCGCGTATTTCGCGGCGGGACTTCGCAAGCCGGGGTTGTCTCGCTGGAAACGGGGCGGCGCGGCGGAAGTGGTCGCGCTGCCTGCCTTCTACGCCGACATTGATGATCCAAGCCCCGCAACACTCGTCAAACTGCGCGGCGCTCGACTGCCACCTTCGGTCATTGTCCATTCCGGCGGTGGCTATCACGCTTACTGGCTGCTGGACGAGCCAACCACCGATCTGAATACAGCGCGGCAGGTCTTACAGGGACTTGCCCGAACCTTTGGCGGGGATGGCTTATCTCCGGCGCAATCGCTGCGATTACCGGGAAGCGTGAATCACAAGCCCGAACGCGG
>CAIVEA010000532.1 GCA_903904765.1 uncultured Chloroflexota bacterium | reverse complement strand
GAGAGGGGCCGGGGGTGAGGTTTTTTTGACCCCTTTTAACCCTTTATAACCCCACAAAAAGGACTATACTCGGCACGGGCTGCATGAGCGCCCGCTAAAGAAACGCTGAAGGCTTCCCCCCGCGATTGTGCAGGGGGAACAAGGGGTGCTAAAATGTTCTTCAATGAACACAACCTTGTCTGAGTTTTCGTACCGAACGATCATCCGGCCTGCGCCGAAAGGGAGTCGTGATGGGCAACCGTGACACGGCTGAAACCCGTGCGGTGACGCTGGTGGACATCCCGGTGGTGATGCGCCTGAGCGAAGGCGGCGTGGTGCTGAACAGCGAAGTGTGCTTCACGCAGGATGCCAGCAACTCACCCTCCAACCTGTTCACCCTGCTGTGGCCCATTCGCGGGATGCACACGCTGGTCACACGCTCCGAAAAGCGGCATGTGGTGGGGCAGTTTCAGGTGTACCACGATGCCCCCTGCGCCCATGTGGCCTACATCGCCCCCGCGCTGGAAGACGGCGAGGACGATACCGCGTGGCTGCATGTGCTGGACGCGATGGCGATGGAAGCCGGACGACGCGGGGCGCACATGCTCTCGGCAGAAGTGGACGAGAACGCGCCGCTGTTCAAATCCATGCGGCAGGCCAGCTACGCCATCTACGCCCGTCAGGAAATTTGGCGGCGCGACCCGGACGAAAACCCGCTGCCCGCCGCCAACGACGCGCTGGAACTGCACCCGCCGCTGGATGGCGACCTGATGGGGATTCATGCGCTGTTCGGGAACATCGTCCCGCGCCTGATGCACCCCATCACCGATCTGCCGGATGTGGGCGAAGGGCTGGTGTACCGCAAGCAGGAGCGCGTGGAAGGCTACATCGGCGTGACCGAGGGCAAGGCGGGCGTATATCTCACGCCGCACCTGCACCCCGATGTGTTCAGTGATGCGCCCGATGTGCTGGCGACGGCGATTCAGCGCATCGAACGCTGCCAGAAAGTGCCGGTCTATGTGCGTGTGCGCCGCTATCAGGACTGGCTGGATGACGCGCTGGAAGACTTGGGCTTCCACATTCATGCGCGGCAGGCGGTGATGGTCAAGCACATCACTGCGGGCGTGCGCTCGGCGGCTTTCGCCCCGCTGCGGCACACGTTGGAAACCGTACCCAACACCGTCAAGCCCCCCCGCAGCGGTGTGACCGATCTGGTCACGCGCCGCAAACGGCACGAGTGACGGCGCAGGGACAGCGGTTTTGTATGGGCGGCCTGTGCTGCCCCGCTACCGACCAATTTATCAGGAGCAGACAATCTCCCCTATGGAACGACGCATAACGGACAACATTCTGGAACTCAAGCGTGTTCTGCCCGATCACCTCGAAGCGGCCCTCGACCATCTTGGCAATACTGATGAACTCCTCGAAATCGTCCTCGATCTGGGACGCTACCCGACGGCACGGTATGTCGAAGGCGAGTACACGCTGCTGGAAACCGAAGTCAACCGCGAGGATTTGAACGCGATTGTCTCGGCCATCGGCACGTTCGATAACGACAACCGCGCCGGCATGGAACG
>CAIVEA010000531.1 GCA_903904765.1 uncultured Chloroflexota bacterium | reverse complement strand
TCCAGCGTCACATCTTCTGCCCCGTCTCCTGCGGGACTTTTGAACACCACCTGCTGCTTCCGATCAGCATCCGAATCCTGCTGAATGCGGGTCGCCAGTGTTTTGATCTCGCGCTGGTTGAGCAAAAGTTCGGCAGCCAACTGGCGCAGCACCGTGTACCGATCATCTTGCAGCAGCACCTCGATGGATTCGACCAGTGTGGCGGCGGTTTCGGGTGGGAATTGTTCCTGAACCGCCACCTGCCAGTGTTTCAAAGAATCTGCCATGATGACCTTTCTAGGCGGGGCAAGCTGCGGTCATGTCCTACGCGGGGCATGACCGCAGCCCGAATCAAAGCTCGCGTGAACTAAAGGCGGTAGCTGGATGTGGATTGTTCCACCAGCCCGACAATATCATCAATCGTCTGAATGTGGGCATACTGACGGAGCCACTCACGACCAACATTCAGCGCACGGCTTTCCGCAACCGCCCGCTGCCGGGGGTCTGCGATGGACTCCAGATCGTAAACATGTGCTAACCCCAGAATGCGGCGCATTATCTCCGCCGCACCATATCCCGCCGTATAGCGCAACAACCGCGCAATATACTTCTCGCGGAACTGTTCGGTGGCCCACTGACTATTCAAGTGGGTCGCCCACAATTGCCGGAACGTTCGCTCAAACACCACCCATGTTTCGCGGATAGTCCCCAGTAACCACGTCTGATAAGCATGGCGGATGGCAGCATCACGGGCATGAATATCCTGCGAACAATAGCTGATGGCAAGATTCGCCAACAAACTGCCCACATCAAAAGCCATCGGCCCGTAGAAGCCAAATTCCGGGTCAATCACTTTGGTTTCCGTCGCGTTCACCATGATCGAACCGGTGTGCAGATCGCCGTGAATCAGCGCCTCGCCTTTGGTCATAAATTCTTCTTTGAGCATGTAGAATTCACTGCGAAGCCATTCATCCGCCCGAATTTCCTCGGCTTGCGGCGTGATCTCGGCGTTCCATTTATTGCCGGGATGGGTCGTATACGGGTCGGTGAACACCAAATCCTCAGTTACTTTGCACAGCCCCGGATTGATTTGCGCGGCGGCTTCCTGCTTCTTGACATCATGCGAAAGGTACAGATCGGATGTAAAAAACAGCGTGCGCGCCATGAACGAACCCAGATGACGGGCGAAGTTCCGATAGTAGGTCTGCGTGACCAGCCCTTTCCGCATGATGATGTGCTGGTTCAAATCCTCCATCACACACACGTACATGGCCTCATCGAAGTGATACAGGCGCGGAACCAGATCGTCGCAATACTGTCCCTGCTTGCTAAGGATGGTGGCCTCGATGCGCGAACGCTCCAGCGGCATCGGGAACGACTCGCCCACGATGCGGGCATAGGGTAACGCCTGCTTGACGATGATACTACGCCCCAGCGGGTCGGCCTCGCTGTGGACGCGAAATACGAGGTTGACGTTGCCATCTGCCAGATCAATCCCGCGCAGCACATCATCCGGCTGGAATACAGCACTCAACACCTGCGGGAGGTTCTGGATATACGAAACAACTGTGTCTTGCGTAAGTGGGTAGTACATGTGCAAAACGTATCCTTTAGCCGCGTTTCACGAGATAGAAGCTCATCGCCAGAGAAGCGATCAACACGAAACCTTTGATGAAATCCTGAAAGAACCATTCGACATTCATCATGGTCAGTCCGTTGAGCATGATGCCCACGAACAGCGCCCCGATAACCGTCCCGAACACATTCGGACGGCGTGCGCCCAGTACCGCAAAGCCAAAGAACGTCGCCGCCACTGCATCCAGCAAGTAGGGATCGCCAGCGCGAATCGCGCCGGAGCCAATGCGCGAGGCCAGCACAATGCCAGCCACCGAGGCCAGCAACGCACTCAGGACATAAGCCGCCAAACGAACCCGCTGGATGGGAATGCCGGACAACCGCGCTGCTTCCCGGTTGCCGCCCACAGCATAGAACATGCGCCCCCAGCGCGTGTATTGCAAAAACACATGCACCAGCAACGCGATGACCAGCATGATAATCACCGGAATCGGGATACCACTGAACCCCTCCCCGCCCAGAATGAAGCCCTGCCCGATCTGTTTGAACGGTTCGCTGATTTCGCCCGTCACCTGCACCTGTTCGGCGCTCCAAGGGTTGAACATGCCCTTAAACACAGCTTCACCCTGCGTCAGCATCAACTGCAAACCCTGTGCCAGATACAACATACCCAGCGTGGCTAACAGATCGGGGATGCGAACTTTGATGATGAAAAACGAGTTGATAAGCCCCACCACAACCCCCACGATGAGCGTCACCGCGATGGCGATAGTCCACTCCACATTCCAGATGACCATCAATGAGGTCGAGAGCAGCACCCCCAGCCCCGTGACCGCCCCCACCGACACATCGAACCCGTCCACGCTTACCGAGATCGTCACCCCAATGGCGACAATCGTCAGGATGGACACCGCCCGTGCGATCAGCATCAGGTTATTGGGGGTCAAGAATTTATCGTTCTGGGTGCTAAAGAACAGAATCAGCAGACCGATGGCGACCAGCATGCCGTACTTGATGATGAAATCGTATATACGGTCACGCAGAGGTGCGTCAGTCTTCGGAGATTGCACAGCAGTCATCACACACAACCTATGGGGTTAACATCGGCGAACGCACGCCGGTGGCATATTCAAGAATGACGGCACGATCCAACTGATCGGCCTGCAATTCGGCAGCAATCGCACCATCCCGCATGACGATGGCACGGTCAGCAAGACCAACAATTTCATCAATATCGGATGATGCGAACAGAATGGCACAGTCCTGCGACAGATCGCGCACGATCTGGTAAATGTCGCGCTTGGCACGAACATCAATGCCCTGCGTGGCCTCATCGAACAGGATCACCTGCGCCTTGCCACTCAGCCATTTACCGATCACCACTTTCTGCTGGTTGCCGCCACTCAGGTTTTTCACCTCTGTGTCCGGGTTCGGCGGGGTCAGCCCCAAACGCTGAATAATCCCCGTCGCGTGCTGGCGTTCGCGCACTGTATTCAACACCCCTAGCGCACGGGTGAACTGGCTCATGAACGGCAGGCTGATGTTCTTCTGAACATTTTGCTCGACCAGAACCCCCTGCGAACGGCGCTCCTCTGGAACCAAATAGATACCCGCCGTCACCGCCTGCTGCGGGGAAAAGATGTTTGCAGGCCGTCCGGCTAAGTGAATTTTGCCAGCTTCCAACGGATCAGCACCGAACAGCGTTCGCAGAAGCTCCGTTTTGCCCGCGCCGACCAGTCCGGCGATGCCCAGCACCTCGCCCTTTCGTGCCGTAAACGAGACCTGATTCAGCACTCCTGCACGGTACAGTCCCTTCGCTTCCAGTATCACCTCACCCGCAGGACGGACGAATTTGGGCGGAAAGAACTCGGTCAAAGCCGTGCCTAGCATGGCCTCGCTAATCCGGCTCAGATCAAATTCGGCAACCGGGAATTGCGTGATCTTCCTGCCATTTCGTAGCACCACGATCTCATCCGCAATATCCGCCACTTCACGCAGACGGTGCGATATGTAGATAATGCCCACGCCCTGCGCTTTCAAAGCGCGAATCACTTCAAACAGGCGCTCGGTTTCTTGTGCGCTCAATGAGGTGGTCGGCTCATCGAAGATCAAAAAGCGCACCTGCTGCGAAACCGCACGGGCGATCACCAGCATTTGCTTCTCATGCAGCACCAGATTTTCGACGCGCTGATCGGGCTTCAAATGCAACCCGATGCGCTCCATCACCTGCGCGGCACGTTGATGCAAACGCGACCACTGAATGAATGCGGGCGTTTTGCCTTCCGCAATCTCATCCAGCAACAAATTTTCGGTGACGGTCAGTGTGGGGACGAGTACCGTATCCACTTCCTGATACACCGCATGAATACCTACCCGGCTGGCATCACGGGGTTCGTGGATGAGCAACGGTTGCTCGCCCAG
>CAIVEA010000530.1 GCA_903904765.1 uncultured Chloroflexota bacterium | reverse complement strand
TAGACGATGGTTGGTTTTTATGGTCTATGGTCAATCGTCTATGGTCGTGTTCTGGCGTCTGTCGTCCACGCGATACGCGGCGGTATAATCCCATCCATGCTTCCAGATCTGCAACTGAAAGACCACCTGCGCCTGCGCAAGCCCCATCCATGCGGCTCTTACGAGTGGACCGTGGTACGCCTCGGTGCGGATATTGGCTTGGAGTGTAAGAGCTGCCAGCATAGAGTCATGCTTACCCGCCGTGAACTGGCAAAACGCATGAAGACCAACCTTTCACAACAGGAACGTGAAAAATCCCAGAACCCTGATGGCGTAAAAGACCATTAGGGTCTTTTATTAACAAGGAGACCTTATGGACATGAACGAAGAAGCCGCCGCACCGCACGGTTCGCTCCGCATTGGCATTTTTACCGACACCTACGCCCCGCAAGTGAACGGTGTTTCGATCTCGCTGCAACTGGTTTCAGAGGGACTGAAACAGCGCGGGCATCAGGTGACCATCTTTGCGCCGCGCTTCCCCGGCTACACGGACAATGAATCCAATGTGATGCGCCTGCCGTCGTTGAAATACCTCAACAATCCGCCCATTTACGTGGCGGTGCTCGGCACGCCGCGCAGCACCTGGTCGCTAACCCGCAAGCACTTCGACGTGCTGCACGCGCACAGTCCGCTCAGCATGGGTTTGCTGGCATATCTCACCGCCTCTACCAAGCGCCTGCCGTTGATCTATACCTATCACACCTCGATCACCGACTACACCCACTATGTCAAATTCATCGGCGGGACCAGAGTCATCAAGCACGCTGCCAGTTGGTTCAGCGCCGCCTCCACCAACATGATGGGCGACCAGATCGTGGTGCCCTCGTCCAAGATCGAGCGCATGCTGCACGAACAGCACGTCAAAAAGCCGATCCATGTCATCCCCAACGGCATCGACCTGAGCAACTTCAAAACCTCGCCCAACCCTGGTGGATTAAGAGCCCGCCTCGGTATTGCGCCCGATGCGCCCATCCTTGTTTCAGTGGGGCGGGTGGCGCCCGAAAAGCGGCTCGACTTTTTGATCGATGTCTTCACACGGATCGCAGACCAATTCCCGCAGGCGCACCTCGTCTTCGGCGGCGACGGCTCCGCGCTCGAAGACCTGAAACGCCACGCCGCACAGACCAACGTGAACGACCGCATCCACTTCCTTGGCATGGTGGCGCGTGAAAACCTGCCCGAAGTGTTGCATGACTCAACCGTCTTCCTATCCGCTTCCACCACAGAGACACAGGGCATTGCCATGCTCGAAGGCGTGGCTTCCGGCTTGCCGGTGGTGGCGGTGCGCGACGATGCCTTTGAAGGCTTTTTCGAAGATGACGGCAACGGTTACATTGTGCCGCTCGACCGTGACCTGTTCGCGCAAAAACTGGCAGACCTGCTGCGCGAACCCGCCACGATGGCACGCTTTGGCAAACGCTCGCTGGAATTAAGTGACCGCTTCTCCGTCGATGCGCAGGTGCGCTCGCTCGAAAAGCTATATCTGGAGGCCGTCTTGCAGAACTGGCGCGGCAGTCTGATGGAGCGGCTCGAAAACATCCCCAAGAGGATCTCGCGCAATATCAACAAACTGCTGCCGGGGCGCTCGGACGACGAATAAATTGTGATATGCTGACTGGGATGTTCTTTAGAACATCCCAGTTTTATTTTTGGAGTTTTCATGCCTCAACGTATTTTCCCGGCTTCTGTCAGTTCATTGCGCATCGGCTTGTTTACCGACACCTACGCCCCGCAAGTGAACGGCGTTTCGGTCTCGCTGCAAATGATCTCGGAAGGTTTGAAACAGCGCGGACATCAGGTGACCATCTTCGCGCCGCGCTTTCCCGGCTACAAGGACAACGAGCCGAATGTGATGCGCCTGCCCTCGTTGAAATACCTCAACAATCCGCCTATTTACGTGGCGGTGCTCGGCACGCCGCGCTCCACGTGGAAGCTCACGCATGAGCATTTCGACGTGCTGCACGCGCACAGCCCGGCGAGCGTGGGTCTGCTGGCGTATCTCACCGCCTCCACCAAGCGCCTGCCGTTAATTTACACGTATCACACCTCCATTACCGATTACACCCATTACATCAAATTTATCGGCGGGACGGGTCTCATCAAACGCGCAGCAAGCTGGTTCAGCAAAGCGTCCACCGACCTGGGTGACCAGATCGTGGTG
>CAIVEA010000529.1 GCA_903904765.1 uncultured Chloroflexota bacterium | reverse complement strand
GTGTCGTTCCTGCTCAAGTACCTATTCAAATACGAGCAGTTGCGCTTGCCGATTCGCGGCTTCAGCGGCGGGGAGCGCAGCCGTTTGCAGTTGGCCTGTCTGGTGCTGCAAAACCCGAATCTGCTGCTGCTGGATGAGCCGACCAACAACCTCGACATCCCTTCGGTGGAAGTGCTGGAGAGCGCGTTGGAGGAGTTCGAGGGGGCGATTTTCACCATCTCGCATGATCGCTATTTTCTGGAGCGCATCGTAGACCGCGTGGTGGAACTGCGGGACGGCGAACTGACAGGTGGTGTGCCGTAAAGGGATAACCCTCATCCCCGCCATGACGCGCAACGGAAGGGCGAGAGGCGGAAATGCAGCATTTCCCCTCTCTATAGCTGTACTCAGCGTAATGGAGAGGGGATAAGAGGGGTGAGGTTCTTATAAAGGAGCAGGAGCGTATGACGCAGCAAGTTGTGCTGGTGACGGGCGCTTCCAGCGGGATTGGCCGTTCGATAGCGGCGCTGCTGGCGGCGAACGGCTATCGCGTATTCGGCACCAGTCGCCATCCGGCGCAGCCCACGCTAGACGGCTTCGAGTTGGTGGCGCTGGATGTCACCTCGGACGAGTCGGTGGCGGCCTGTGTTGCCGAAGTGATCGAGCGGGCAGGCCGGATTGATGCGCTCGTCAACAATGCGGGCGTGGAACTGCTGGGGGCGCTGGAAGAAATCAGCATCGAGGAGGCCAAAACGCTGTTCGAGACGAACTTCTTTGGCGTGATGCGGATGACCGCTGCCGTCCTGCCGGAGATGCGCCAGCGCCGGAACGGGGTGATTATTAACATTGGTTCGCTGGCGGGTACGGTGTCCGCGCCGTTTCACGGCATCTACAGCGCCAGCAAGTTTGCGCTGGAAGGCTATACCGAGGCGCTGTGGTTCGAGCTTGCGCCCTTCGGGGTACAGGTGGCGCTGGTTGAACCCGGCTTTTTCAAGAGCGAGATCAACCGCAACCGGGCGCTGGCCGCCCGCAACCTGCCGGATTACGCGGCGGAGCGAACCACGATGATCGCGGCGTGGAATCGTCTGGTCGAAGAAGGTGCAGACCCCGCCCCCATCGCTGCAAAGGTGCTGCAAATCGTGCAGGGGCGGGCGCGGGGCTTGCGTCACCGCTTGGGGCGCTACGGGTTTATGTCGCGCTTCAAGCTGGTCAGCCCCGAAAGCGTGCTGTGGATGCAGGTACGGCGGCAGTTCGGCCTTAAACCGTGATGCTGCCGTACCCGTTCGTTTAGCCGCCGGTTTCGCCTTCGGGGATTTCCAGCGGCACATAGGTCATGTTGTTCCACCATTTGGGGAAGCCGTAGGCTGGCTGATTGAAGTAGGCATCCAGAATGCGGCGCACGATGGGCGCAGCCGTCTCCGAGCCTTCGCGGGAGAACTCGACCATCGCGGCGATGGCGATTTGCGGGTTATCGGCGGGCGCGAAGGCCACGAACCAGCCGTAGGGCTGCTGCCTGCCAGATTGTGCCGTTCCAGTTTTGCCGCAAACGGTGTATCCAGTTTCCTCGAACACGAACCATGCTGTGCCGAGCGTGGTATCGGTTGTGACCATGCACATACCCTTTTTCACCACGTCTAGCGCTTCTGACGATAGGCCATTCTGCCCGTCCACTTTGGGCGTGGCCTCGTAGGTGGGGTCTCCGGCATCCGTGCCGCTGAGTTGCCCGATGCGCTGCACCAGATACGGGCGGTAGAGTGTGCCGCCGTTAGCGACCCCCGCCACCAGCCGCGCCATTTGCAGGATGCTCACCTGTAAGCCGCCCTGACCAATGGCCTCGTTAATGGCCTGTTCCACGCTGGTGGCGATGGGCAGCACGCCGGGCGCTTCGGGCAGCGCCTCGATTCCGGTGGGTGCGCCCAGCCCCATCTTGCTGGCGTAGGTCAGCAGCACGTTCGAGCCGCGATTCAGGTACAGGCGTGCGCCCATCTCGTAAAAGAAGGGGTTGCACGAAGCCGCCAGCGATTGCGACATGGTGATGTCGCCTGCGGGCTGGCTGGTGGGTGAGTCCGCTGGTTCCATTCTGCGCCAGTCGGAACGGGGTGAGGCGGTGTCTCCGAACTGAGTGCGCCCGTCCCACGTCAGGCCGCAGTTGAACAGTTGATCGGCGGTCATCAGCCGTTCCTGTGCGGCGGCGGCGGTGGTGACGATTTTGAAGGTCGAACCGGGGAAATACTGTTCCTGCACGACGCGGTTGCTGAACGGTTGGCGGCTGTCCGCCGACAAATCTGCGATCAGTGTGGGATTTTGTGCCAGCGCAGGGGTGTCCGGGTTGAACATGCCGGGGTCGAAGAAAGGGTAACTCGCCATCGCCAGTACCGCGCCGGTATTCACATCCAACACTACCACGCCTGCTCCCGGCGAGATGCCCGGCGCAGCCCAGTTCGGTTCGGCATAGTTGAAGGCGTCGGCTAAGGCTTGCGAGGCGGTCATCTGAATTTTGTAGTCGAGCGTGAGTTGGACGGACTGCGAAGGTGTTCCCTGCTTGCCAGCCAGTTCGCGCAGTAGCACCCCGGCGGGCGAGATGATGCGGAGCACCTGCGACGGCACGCCTGCCAATTGATCCTGATAGGCGCGTTCGATTCCCGAAAGACCGACGAGATCGCCCGGATTGTATCCGCGCTGGCGGTAGGCTTCTACCTGATCTGCCGGAATCTGCCCGATGTAGCCCGTGACGTGCGCCACGCCGCCGTTGCCCGCATAGCGGCGGGTGCTGCGCGGGGTGCGGGTGGGCGAGCCGCAGGTTTCGTCAATCGCCACACCTTCCACAGCATCGGTTTCGCTGTCAATTTCGCCCAGATAGAACACCGTGTCGGTATTGAAGCGGTTGAAGTATTTTTCCAGATCGTACCGTTGGCGGCGCAGTACCCGCGCCAGCAGAGTCAGGCATTCGCCCACATCCGCCATGTTGATTTGCGAGCCGTACAGGGCGATGATCGTGCCGCCCTCCTCGACCAGCAGGCGACCATCGCTGCTGTAAATATTGCCACGCTGTTCGGTACGCGACTGGGCTTCCACCCGCGAACCCGCCGCGAGGCCGTTCACGATGTCCATGCTTGACCACGCGATGCCCCAGCCATTCGCGCCTTTCACCAGCCGCATGATGCGGTCTGCATCGGTGATCGTCCCAAAGACGGGCGATTCGAGGATTACGTTATAGTGGACGGCTGCTGCCTCACCCTGAAGGGTGGTTTCGCCCAGCGTGTAGGTGATTTTGTCCAAGCTCATCGCGCTGGCGACATCTTGATAGATGGCCTGAAAGGTGGGCAGCGCCACTTCGCTTTGCGATTGGGCGCTGAGTGCAGCATACATGGCGGGGAAATCGCCCTGCTGCCAGTGACCGATGAAATCCGTCACCACGTCCGCCGGGCCGCGTGGCGCTTGCAAAATGGGGATACTCGCGCTGCCCTGACTATCTCCCCCGCCGCAGCCGGTGAGAACCAGCAGGAACGCCGTCATCAGTGCTATGAACAGCCGAACGCGCATCGTCGAGTTGATCTCCAGATCGCTTGCCGAGAAGGTCACTATAAACGTGCAGCCGAGTCTAGTCCAGACTCGGCTGCATAGCGTATCACTCACGTTGCTCAAGCGGTGAGCAATCGTGGGGTTAGAGGTGTTCAGTCCTGCGAGGATGGCTTAGGGCTTGCCGCCGCCGTGACCGCCGCCATTGCCGCCGCCGTTGCCGTTGCCGCCACCATTGCCATTATTCCCGTTGTTGCCGTTGTTGCCGTTGCCGCCACCATTGCCATTGTTGCCGTTACCGCCACCATTGCCATTATTCCCGTTGCCGCCACCATTGCCACCGTTGCCGTTACCATTCCCGTTACCGTTGGTGGTCTGCGTCGAGGTTTGTGCGTTGGCATCCGTGCCGTCACCCGTTTCTGCGGGTTCAGCCTTGAGTACCTGACCGGGGGCGAGGTCGGAGGGGTGGACATCGCTATCGCGCATGATCTGTCCCCAGCCTTCGCCACTCTGATGACGGTCAATCAAATCCGCCGCAGTCGTTTCGCCGCCGCTGGCTTCGGCCAGTGTATAGGCGCGAACGATGTTGCCGAACCCGTTGCCCGCGCAGAACAGCGCCAGCACTTCTTCCACCGATACGTTGAACCGCACTGCGATCTGATTGGCAACCGGATGTGATTCCGGCACACAGTCGGTCACAGGTTCGGGGGTGGCTTCCGGTGTAGCTTCTGGAGTCGCTTCGGGGGTTGCCTCTGGAGTCGCTTCCGGCGTAGCTTCCGGGGTGACTTCGGGTGTCACCTCTAACGTGGCCTCCGGCGTGAGTTCCGCCGTCGGTTCGGGGGTCACTTCCGCTGTGTCGTCAAAGAATTCAAATGTGACCGCCTGTAAAGTAGTTTCATTCAATAACACGCCGCTGATAATCACCAGATCGCCCACTTTGACCTGTGACGGGTTGAACGCTCCCGCTGGAGCAATGGTCAGGCCAGCGACGATCAAATCACCGGATGGGCTGATCTCCACCGCACCCGTCACAATTGTCAGTTCGCCTTCAGGAATCGGGGTCGAATCTTGTGCAAGGCCGGGTAAAATGAACCCCAGCACGACAACGCCAAATAGGACTGCGGTGAGTAGTATTCGCTTCATGAATGTAACCTCCATCTGGAATGTGATGCTTCATACACTTTACCGCAATATCTCAATCCGGGTTACGGCGATTTTGTGCGGTTTGTGTAGTATTTTGCTCCTAGGGGCTTGCGATAGCCTAACGACCAGCCCCGGTAATGGTGCGTTTCAGGCCACGTTGCCGCCCACACTGGCGAGCGCCCCGGTCTACACCGCCACGCCCACACCCACCGCCAGCCTGACTCCCACGCTCACACCGACACTTACCCTCACGCCGACGCTCACCGTCACGCCCACCGCGACGCTCACACTGACCTTGACACCCACGCCCACGCTCACCCCATCGGCGACGCTCACGCCCTCGCCCGTTCCCACGCAACCGTTATTCACGCTCACGCCGATTTCGCAGATTGGGATGCCGCCCGCCGTCACTCCTGCTGCCGCCGCCCTTGCGCCGACTGCTGGTTGGAGTTGCGAGGACTTCCCGTGTGAGGGGGATGTGGACGGCTTCCTACAACGCATCCAAGTGCCTGCGGGTTATGCGCTGGAATTGGCGGGCAAGTTCCCCGGTCAGCCGATGCAGATTGCAGTAGGGCCGGATGGTCGCCTGTACGCGACAGTGCTGGAAGGTGGCACGCGCAACGGCGCAGTCTACGCGCTCAATGCCGATGGCAGCGCCCAACGCTATAGCGGCGACCTGATTTCGCCCGTCGGGCTGGCGTTCCAGCCGGGGACGGATGTGCTGTATGTGACGGCGCGTACCACGCTCACACAGGGCGGGGCGCTGTACCGCATCCCCTCCGGTGGCGGCCTGCCACAGCCTATCCTGACGGATTTGCCCTGCTGCCTATCCATTATTGATAACCAGCCGAACGGCCTGACCTTCGGGCCGGATGGCTACCTGTATATGGCAATCGGGGCGCTGACCGATCATGCCGAGTCGCCGCGTCCCCAGAGTCAGCCGTTCGCGGACATCCTGCCCAACGAGGCGGCTGTCCTGCGGATACAACCGCACACCGGCGCGGTGGAAGTGTTCGCCAGCGGCCTACGGAACCCGTATGATCTGACGTTCGATGCGTTCGGGGCGCTGTATGCCACCGACAACGGCATTATTGCTGGCCCCGGTGATCGGGTGCTGGCGTTGAGCAAAAGCGCGTTCTACGGATGGCCGTACTGGCGCGAACGCGGTTGCGAAACCTGCCCGCCCACCAAAGCCAACCTGACGATTGCCCCCGATCTGCTGGCGCTGCCGGATTTGACGCTGCCACGCGGTCTTGTGGCCTATACGGGTACGCAGTTCCCGGCGGACGCAGCTAACAACCTGTTCGTGGCGTTGTGGAACGGCACGCCGGACGGTCAGCGGGTGGTACGCATCAACCCGCGTGATCCGTTGCTGGGGCAGGAAGGGTACACGCCGCAGCCGTTCGTGACCGGACTCATCCGTCCGGTGGATGTGGCGCTGTCGCCGGACGGGGCGCTGCTGGTGGCGGATTTCATCTACGGCTACGTGTGGCGCGTGCGCTATACGGGGTAATGTGAAAATGATGGCAGGTGCTTACACGCTCCTACTGGGCGAGGATGGACTGCTGACGCTTTACCAGGGAGCGCAAGT
>CAIVEA010000528.1 GCA_903904765.1 uncultured Chloroflexota bacterium | reverse complement strand
CACCACGCCCGTGCGCGTTGCAGGAGGCGCTGGAACAGGCCGACGCATGGCTGACCGATTCCGCCCGCCGCTTAGGGGATGTGCTGGCTTTGCGCGGATAAAGGCTTAGCCCTGCACGCGGTTGGGGTCAATGATGTAGTCCCACCAGTTCCACGAGATGCCATGCGTCTCGCCCACCACATGCGGGAAGTGCTGCATCCACCAGCGGTGATGCTGGCGAATGTCCCCGCCGCCCCATTCGCGGCAGTCCATCAGGCGCGGGTCGCCGTGCAGGTCGGGGAAGCGATACCACACATCGGCGCGGCTGGGGACAGGGGTCAGGTTGCCCCATTCGTAATCGCGCACGCTGTTGGGCGCAAAATGCACATTGCCGCATTCGGCCTGTCCGGGGTGCGTTTTGTGGTAGCGGGTGAAGCGCTCGAACAGGTTGGCCTCTCCGCGTGTGCCTTCAAACACCTTATACAGAATGGACTCGGCGCGGTGTCCGAGGTCTTCCAGCATCTCGCCCACGCCGCGCTCGAAGTTGAAGCCCATGATGACGAAGCGCCGTCCGGCGGCCTCCGTCCCCATCAGCGGGGGCGCGTTGCACCAGAATGCGCCGGGGCCGCCCATAATCGACTCCCAGTAGCCGCCGTAGGGATGCCCGAACAGCCAGACCTCATCTATGCGCCCGCTGCGGATTTGCGCCAGCAAATCGAATTCGCGCACCAGCGCCATATAATCCACACCGTCGGGGTCATGGAAGCGGCGCTCCTGCCATGCACGCAGATAGGTTTCCTCGGTGTAACGGAAGCCGTCGCGCTTGATCGGGTAATCCTCCACCACCAGCCGTTCGGCGATCTCATAACGCGCATAACCATAGCTACATGCGAGGACATCCTCGATGTAGCCCTGCGCCAGCGCGTTCGGGTCGTTCCAGCGGAAATGCTCTTTCAGCGTGCGCCCGCCCTGTGAGCGCAGGCGCGGGTTGTGGGTAATCATCAGTACGCGGCGGGTGATGGGCGCGGGCAGCGCAACCTCGGCCCCGACAGGCGGCGCGAAGGTGTGCGGCGCGGCATTCAGCGGGTGTACGCCGCCCTCACCGAGCAAACTACGTAACAGCTTGCGAAACTCATCCATTGGTCTTGGCGCGGAAGAACGGGCGCAACCGCCGCCACAGCGAACGCACATCCCCCCACAACCCCTGCGCGAACGCGCCGATGGCGATCAGCAACACGACGGGAATGCCCAGCGTAAAAATCTGGTCAGGTAAGGTGAAGAAATCGTAGTACAGGATGGGTACGGGCGTGAGCGTAATCGGCAGGAACAGTTCGCCCGTGATCGAATACTGGTACATGGCGTAAATCGGCAGGTAGGTGATGGCTGCGGTGAACAGCACTGAAATCCAGCCGCGCAGCCCGACCAGTGACGAAACGATCAAGCCAAGCGAGGTACAGATGCCCACGAACAGCATCACATCCCAATCAGGGGGGTAGTTCAGGAAGAACCATGTGAACGCGCCCCACGTCAGCGTCCCCCACAGCAGGCCGACGAAACTGCTCACCAGCAACCGCGCCCACCACGGCCAGAAGCCGCGCACCCGTGCGGGCATCTCCGCCACCAGCACCGTCAGAATCGCCATGAACATGCCGAAGGTCAGGCCGATAGAGATGGTCTTGCCCCAGCGTTCGGCATTGAAAATGGCTTCGCTGCGGAAGGTGATGAACACCTGCAAGGCCATCGCCGCCGTAGCGCCCAGCAGCGCCAGCGAGAAACGCCGCACAGTACGCAGCGGATCATCGGAGAGCCGCCGCCATGTATTCGCCAGCCACGCATACAGCCGCCCCTGCGGACTGACCACGTTCGGCAGCGACGGCGCTTCGTCGCGCACCAGCGCCAGCGCCCGCAGCGCCCCCGGTGTACGCGCCCGCTGCGCTTCGGCAATTTTACTCAGGGCAGCCAGTGACCGGATGCGTCCGACGGTTCGCGCCGCCTGTTCTGCGATAGCGGGTTGCGATGGGTCGAGCGCAATCTGGGCGATCAACACATCAATTTCTTCGTTGTAGACGGTCTTGCGCCAGTCCAGCGAAGCCTCGGTGAGGACGCTCTCACGGGTACGGACGGTCAGCAGTCGCCCGGTCAGCCCCGCGCCAGAGATTTTGCGGTACACACCTGTCGGGAAATCGTGCTTGGCACGGACGGCCAGCACGTTCAGCGCCGCACGCTTGGCCTCTTCGTTGGTTTCCACCCCCAGCGCCTGCGCCACCAACGTCGGAATGCGCGGCGGGTCGCTGTCGGGGATGGTTTCTAGGCGGTACAGGGCGCGGACGCGGGCGGGCGCGTTGCCGCTGCGAATGGCATGCAGCGCCACCCAGCGGCGGTTCTCGTGATCGAGCTTGTTCCACCAGAAATCGAGTTCGTGGTCATATTCCAGCGCACCGCGCAGGAGCATTTGCATCCCGGCATCATCCACTTCCAGATGATTTTCTCCGGCCTGCATATAGGCATCGCTCATCATCATGTAGTGCGTCACGCCCATCAGGAAACGTCCCTGACCGTGCGCCCATGCCCGCCGCGCCTTGTTGTAGATGTCCTGCGCTTCCCGCAGTTCCATCGTGTTCGAGCCAGCCATTGTATTCAGTCCGGCTAGATCAATTGTGATACCGCCCACGAGTAGGTCACTGTCTGCCGCATCCGCATCCATAGCGATCGGGCGGCGAATCTGACCGAGAACGGCCTCCAACTCCTGCACCAGTTCCATCAACGTGTCTGGCCGATCTTGCGGGTCGAGCGCCGTGCCATGCCGCAGCACAGGCGTAACCACTTCCGCCAGATCGCCGCCCAATTTATCCATCTGCGGCAGGTCTTCCTGCCACTGAAGCTGTTTGAGTGCCAGTGAAGTGGTGGCATCGAAAGGCAGTTCGCCTGTGAGCATCTGGTAGACGAGGATTGCGAAGCTGTAGATGTCGGCGCGGTGGTCGAGTTCGCCCGCCGTGATCTGTTCAGGAGCCATATACAACAGCGTGCCATAGCCGGGGTTGGCGGCACGCCCTTCCGGGCCAAGTACCGTCGCCAGCCCGAAGTCCGCCAGATACGGCGACTGGTTGCTGTCCATCAGAATGTTCGATGGCTTCAGGTCGAGGTGGATGACGTGGTTGGAATGAGCGTAATCCAGCGCCCCGGCGATGGCCTTCGCATGGCGCAACACTTCTTCGGTGGGCATCGGCCCGGCGGAAAGCGAGTCTTCCAGCGAGCCGCCTGTGACGAAGCGCATGGCGATGTACAACTGGCCTTCGTAGTCGCCAAAATCATAGATGGGCAGGATGTGGGGGTGTTCGAGCTGCGCGATGGTCTGCGCCTCGCGCTCGAACAGCTTGATCGGTTCGGTATCCACCGTCAGGTCGCGCACAATCGTTTTGATGGCGACGGTACGGTTCAGGCGCTTATCGCGTGCCGACCATACATCCGCCATGCCACCGCGCCCGATATGTTCGATCACTTTATAGTGACTAAATTCGACTCCGACATCCATACACTTGAATCCTTGAGCGTAGACCAATCATTTCGATTATAGCAGCGAATGAAATCCGGCAGGAAATACTCCGCAGCAGCCTATCTAGTGCGCGAGGTTTCCAGCGGACGCGAATCGGTGACTGTTGCCCGCGTCAGTTCCAGCGTAAACTGTCCGCCGTTGTCGCGCATTTCGTAGCGCAGTTCACCCCGGTGCGCCCGCACAATGCCCTGCGCCAGCGCCATCCCCAGCCCCGTGTTGGTCGTCCCGTGTTCGGTGCTGTAGGCAAAGGGGCGGAAAATATCAATCGGATTGACCCCATGCTTGCCCAGCCGTTCTATCCGCAACCGCACCTGCACCGTGCTGGTATCCCGCGCCAACATCGAGAGCCGGATGGGGTGTTCCGGCGCAGACCACTCGTAGGCAAATTGAATCAGATGATCGAGTGCCTGTACAAAACGGGTAGTATCCAAGCGCACCAGCACGGGTTCGGCGGGCAGTTGATCGAGCAACAGTGTGGAGAGTCCAGCCGATTTGCGGCGGGCAGTCAATTCGGTCAACACATCTTGCAGACAGACGGCGGTCATCGCCAGCGGCAGTTCACCATCATCCAACCGCGCCAGATCAAACACGTCATCCACCAGCGCCCGCGTGTGTGCGGCCATCGCGTTCAGCACCAGCAAATGCTCCGACAGGCGATCGGGCGTTTTGCTCAACAGGTACAGGCGCGTGGTCAGGTTGGATAGCGGCGCACGGAATTCGCCAGCGGCCTGCTTGAAGAAGCGCCCTTCCCGCGTCCGCGCATCCGAAAGCATCTGGACGCGCTGCTCAAGCTGTTGCACATGCACCATACGCTGTTGTTGCTGCTCATCCAGCGTGGCGAATACCTGATTGATGGCAGCAGTCATCTGCCCGATTTCGTCTGTCGAAACCGTGCCGATGGACTGCCCTTCTTGGCGGGCGAGCAGGCGGGCAGTCAGGTGGTTGATGCGCCGCAGAACATGTGCGTTCAGCAGCAGCAGCACCGTCAGCGCACCAGCCATCCCGCCAAGTATAAAAGTGAGCAGTAGAGTCCATGCTGCCGTGCTGTTCTGCTGGAACAGACGACGCGAGAGGCGCACATCCAGCACTGCCAGCGGTTGCCCATCGGCGCTATGGAGCAGCATATAGCCGTAAGCATAACCATCGGCATCCTTCCGAATGGTGCGTGGTTGCTGCACACTCATCTGCGCCAGTGCCACCTGTATAGAAGCGGGCAGCGCCGCAGGGTTGGATAGCGTGGTAAGTTCCACCGACAGGTGTGCCGTATCCGCGATGTGCTGGAGCAGGGTGACATCCATAAAGCGCCCCAGCGCCAGCGTTCCGGCGCTGCCGCCGTCCGGCGCGGGGATGGGCGCGAAAGCCACCGAGGCCACACCCTGCGGCATCTGCACATAGCTGATCTGCGCGTAGCCAGCAGCGTTCGCGGCGGTGCTGAGGGCTTCCGCGAAGCCTTCCGGCACAGGCAGCGGTTGATCGGTTGCGGAATCCAGCAAACGGCTGAGGAGGACCGTGTTTTGTGCGTCCAGATAGGCGACGAACGCGGCGGACATCGTGGTGAGCGTGTGCAGCGGCATGTCGCCTTCGACCACCTGCGGACTGCCGCCCTGAATGAAGACCCCGGTTGCGTCGCGCTGCGCCCAAAGGGTGGCGTTCGCCATCAGATGGGTTTCTTCTGCACCCAACGCCGCCTGAACTTGGTCAATGTCTTGCCGGAGCGCCTCGTCTTCGAGGCGGACAGCGCCCGCGATCAACATCTGGCGCGTGACCACCGCCAGCAGGCCAGTGAGTACCAGCAGCAGAAAGACGATGGACAGCAAAGCTTTCGTTCGCAGCGACATACACATCCCTTTCGCGCACCACACTCTAGCATTGTAGAATGATTTTGCCCGAAATTGACCTTGACGCTGTGCAAGAAAACCACGCCGATTGTAAGCAATGGCGAATCGGCGCTAGTCCATGCGAATGACGCTCATGCGCTCCGCATGTCGCCCGCGCTTATCGGCGTAGAACGCGAGGATTGTCCGTAGATCGGCCTCATAATCGCCAGTGGGCGTGAACACCGGGCCGAAACCAGCACGTTTGTTGGGGTAGTCTAGATAGCCCAGCACAATCGGGATATTCGCCCCCTGCGCGATGTGGTAAAAGCCCGTCTTCCAGCGCGTGACCTTGCGGCGTGTGCCTTCCGGCGCGAGGACAACCACCATCCGTTCGCGCTGGTTGAACTGCGACACCACCTCATCCACCGCATTCGAGGACGTTTGCCGATTGATGGAGATGCCGCCCAGCATACGCATCAGCCAACCGAAGGGCGGGCGGAACAACGTGTGCTTGCCCATGAACAGCAAGCGCACATTCAACCCCGTTGAAACCAGCAACATCAAAATGCCATCCCAATTGCTGGTGTGGGGAACACCCAACACAATAAACTTATCCAGATTCGGCACTTCGCCTTCGATGCGCCAGCCCGTGATGCCGCAAATCAAGCGCGAGAAGGTGCTTAACCAGCGGGGGTAATCATCGGGACGGCGGGTGCGTGTGGTTTGAGGCGCGGTGGTCATGAGGGTATCAGGCATCCTTTTGCGGCGGTTCGGGTTTGAGGACGATGGGGCCTGTACGTTCGGGATGGCGGCCTTTAATCGGCGCATAGAAGGCGCGAATTTGTTCCATATCCGCTTCAATATTGCCCGTCGGTTGGATGATCGGGCCGAGTCCGGCGCGTTTGCGCTCGTAATCCACATAGCCCAGCACCAGCGGCACATTGGCCGCCTGCGCGATGTAGTAAAAGCCGGTTCGCCAGTGTGGAACCTTCTTGCGTGTGCCTTCCGGTGCGATCACCAGCACCATGCGCTCACGTTCGTTGAAGGTTTGCGCCACCTGTTCCACTGCGTTCTTGGTGGTGCTGCGGTTGATGGGAACACCGCCGAACACGCGCATCAGCCAACCGAACGGCGGACGGAACAGCGTGTGCTTGCCGATCCACAACAGGCGCACCCGCAGCGCGAAGGCCATCAACACGAGAATGAGGCCATCCCAGTTGGAAGTGTGCGGCGCAGCCACCACCACGCACTTGGGGAGATTCGGCACGCCACCTTCCGGCGACCACCCGAACAGCCCTAACAGAAAACGGGCGATGACAGACCAGAATGCACTATAGTCCGGGGGACGTGAACCAGTATCCACAATGATCTCGTTTCTTTCGGTCAACCCGCGTTCAGCAGAATATGCGAACGCACATTGTATCCTTAGAACACCGTGACTTGCGAAAAGATATTGGCTATTTGGATTTGGATACCGGACGAATGGGCCGCGCCGGATTGCCCGCCGCGATCATACCCGCCGGGACATCGCGGGTGACAACGCTGCCCGCGCCGATCACACAACCGCGCCCCAGCGTCACGCCCTTCAGGATGAGGCACTGCATCCCGATGAACACATCATCCTCAATCACAATGGGGGCGGTTGCGCCGTCCAGCGGGGCGCGGCGGCGTTCGGCGGGGTCTAAGGGGTGAAAATCGGTATCCGCGATGATGGTGTTCGCGCCCACCGCCACCCGGTTGCCGATGGTGATACGCTCCTCCACTACGATGCTGCCACCCGTCATGCCGAAATCATCCCCGATGACCAGCGCGGCCTGCGGGCGGCGCACGCTAAGGATGACCGGACGGTGCGGGCCAAGCGGGTTGCTGCGGACGGTGGAGCGCAGTTCCATTCGTGCGCCGATGTGCATGGTGGCGCGGCGGTGCTTCTGCACGATGGGCAACCCGTACAGCTTCCAACTGCCGCCCCACGCCACACCCGACCACGCGAATACCAACCGCGCCAGCGGCAGCAGCAGCAACCGTTCAACCTCGTTGACAGCCTTCCAAGGGGTATCCAGCGCCAAGCGCAGCGCCTCCAACGGGGTGAGCGCAGGCGGCGGGGAATGGGGTGCGGGCGCGGAATCGGTCATGGCGGGTTATCCACTCAAAGCATGTAGGTCAATATGGATAGGCAGGTTTGTGAGATGATCTCGTGTGGAGAGATTGAGAATGGTCAATCCCACCACATCTCCGGTATTAGGGTCAACACGCAGCAGCACATCATCACCGATTTCACGTGAAATAGCACGGCGCGGCACTCCGACGGAGAGGTACAGCATATCGGCTTCATGATCGTAGGCAATCTGCATGAGGTCGTTCATACCGATCATCATAGACTCATCCGTTACAGGGGACAATGCGGAGTTTGAGTGTGCTTGCCCACCCCGCTGCCACTTCACTCTTGGGAATGCCGGATGAGGCTGGTATGCTGGTCGCGTCTGGATGTTCCACCCTCACCCTTTATCCCTCTCCCTCAGGGCGAGGGAATTAAAAGCGTGTGACGCTCTGCCCACCTTCGCCATTTCATCGTCAATGGCGAAGTAGGGGACGGGGGTTGAGGGTAATTGCCTCTACTCTGAATATGCTGCTTTCGGAGCTGTCGCCACATGACCGTGAACCCGCGCCTCGTCCTCGAAACACACGGAATCGCCCCCAAGAGAAGTCTGGGGCAAAACTTCCTGCATGACCCGAATATGCTGGAGAAAATCGTGAACAGTGCCGCGCTTCAGCCGGATGAAGCCGTGCTAGAAGTGGGGCCGGGGACGGGCGTGCTGACCGAACGGTTGGCTGCCGTCGCGCCGGAACTGGTGGCGGTGGAACTGGATGACCGCTTGCAGCCGATTCTGGACGAGCGCCTATCCGCCTTCCCGCAGGCGCGGGTGATCTATCAGGACATTCTGAGCGTGGATGTGGCGGGGCTGTTTGCAGGCCGCCCGTATGTGGTGGTCGCCAATCTGCCCTACTACATCACCAGCGCCATCCTGCGCCACCTGCTGGAAAACGCCCACCCACCACGCCGCCTGATTATCACCGTGCAGAACGAAGTGGCGGAACGGTTGATCGCCAAGCCGGATGATATGAGCATCCTCAGCGTAAGCGTGCAATATTATGGAAAACCGCAGATCATCACCCGCCTGAATCCGGCGTTGTTCTGGCCTAGACCGGATGTAGAAAGCGCAGTGGTGCGGATTGATGTGTACCCGCAGCAACCACTGGATGTGCCAGATGACCGCACATTCTTCCGCGTGGTGCGTGCAGGCTTCAGCCAGAAGCGCAAACAATTAAAGAACGCTCTGAGCAGCGGGCTGGCCTTGAACGCCGCCGCAGCCGAGGCCATTTTCGCAGATGCAAACGTGGACTCGCGCCGCCGTGCCGAGACGCTGACGCTGGAGGAATGGGCGCGGTTGACCCGTGCCACAGCGCCACACCTGCGTTAACGACTTCACAAGGGCGGTTAAAACACGCTTAACCTGTTTTCGATGAACGGATAACAAAACGCCATCACCTGCTTAATAAAGCGACGATACCATGTGCCGTGAAATGCAGTATAAGACTTGCTGCATATCCATTTACGGTTTAACGCTTTAGGGAGCAATCACTGATATGAAGAAGCTTTTGGTTCTGGTTCTCGCAATCGTCATGGTTATGCCCTTCGCCCGTATCGGCGCGCAGGCTGGCACCATCGTGGATGTGGCCGCTGGCAACGCCGACTTCTCGACACTGGTTTCGCTGGTGCAGGCCGCCGGCCTCGTGGATACGCTGAATGGCGAAGGCCCCTTCACCGTGTTCGCACCCACCAATGATGCCTTCGCCAAGCTGCCCGCTATCGCGCTGGACTACCTGAGCGCCAACCCGGACGCGCTGACCGCCGTCCTGACCTATCATGTGGCGGCTGGCAAGGTGGCTTCGGCAGATGTCACCACCGAAGTAACCGAAGTCGCCACCGTGCAGGGTGAAGCCGTACAGGTGGTATCGGACGGCACGTCGGTGAAAGTGAACGATGCCAGCGTGATTACTGCCGACATCGAAGCCTCGAACGGCGTGATCCAT
>CAIVEA010000527.1 GCA_903904765.1 uncultured Chloroflexota bacterium | reverse complement strand
GGGTGTTTGGCGGCTTTACAGGAGTTGATTTCGGTGGCTTATGGGAGTGTTTCTGGCAAGGGAAGCCTGATCCTGTGGGATTTCGAGTCCGGGGAAATCGTGCGCCGTTTTGAGGGCGCATTTGGCGGAGAAGCCACGTTCAGCCCGGATGGGAAGACCATCCTCATCGGTGTGCAGCAGGGATTTGGTTCGCTGGAAGGTGGACTGGCGCTGTGGGATACGACCAGCGGGAATATGATCCGGCGCTTTGAGACTACCGTTGGCACCCGCTATCCCCAGTTTAGCCCGGATGGTCAGTTGGCCATTGCCGAGTCGAGCGTTCCCAATGTGAATACCAGCCCCGGCCTCTCGATTCTATGGGATGTTACTACAGGCCGAGAAGTTCGCCGCTTCGCGGGGGCGTGGGGACAGATGACACCGCTTCAAGATACCGTGTTGACTACCAATAACGGCGCTTATGTCCTCTGGGATGTGCGTTCTGGGGCGATGCTGCGGCGGTTTAGCGGACATTACTTCGTCGGGTTATTCGATGTGGATTACAGCCCCGATCAACGTTATATGATTTCTGGCGATGGGCAGGGCGTGGCTATCCTGTGGGATTTCAACACCGGGGCGGAATTGCAACGGTTTGATTCGCGCAAAATCCTTCCCGATCTGATTTCCACCTATATCTGGGGTTCTGTGTTTGCACCGGATGGCAAAAGCGTGTATCTGATGGTCAGCGATTCGGTACTCAATAAAGTTGTACCGATTCAGTGGTTCATCAACGTTCAGTCTCTGGATGAAGTCATCCAGTGGATTGATGCCAACCGCTACGTCCGCGATTTAACCTGCGATGAGCGTGAACGTTTTCGTGCAGAGCCGTTGTGCGATACGACGGTTCTTTCTGGATGATCTGCATTTCAGGCGGGGGCGTAAACCCGCACATAGTCCACCAGCATGGTTTGCGGGAATGTGCTGGTTTCGTCCGGGTAGCCCGGCCAATGACCACCCACCGCTACATTTAGCAACAGGAAGAAGGGATGGTCGAACACCCATGACGCACCCTGCGGCACACGCGCAGGGGTGAACTGAAAATAGGGGATGTCGTCCATCAGCCAGCGGATTTCAGCCGCTTCCCATTCCACAGCGAAGGTGTGGAACTGCTCGTGCAGCCGCGTATTGTTGGGCAGCGAATACGCGCCGCCGATGGCCTGCCCGCCGCAGTACCCCGGCCCGTGTACCGTGCCGTGTATGGTGGCGGGTTCGCGCCCGATGTTCTCCATGATGTCTATTTCGCCGCAGGCCGGCCAGCCAATTTCGTGCATGTTCGTGCCGAGCATCCAGAAGGCTGGCCAGATTCCCTGCCCAAAGGGGATTTTCAGACGTGCCTCGGCCTTGCCGTAGGTCATTTCGAAACGGTTACGGGTGAGCAACCGTGCCGATGTGTAGCGGCATGTCCCGTACCAGCAGGGGAGCGTATGCTGCTCCGGCGTTGCGGCGCGGGCGGTGATGACTAGCGAACCTTCTCCGTTCAAGCAGGCGTTATCGGGGCTGTCGGTGTAGTATTCCCACTCGTTGTTACCCCAGCCCCCGCCGCCGATTTCGCGTTCCCAGTTGCGCGGATCGGGCGGTGCGCCAGATGCGCCGTCAAATTCGTCATTCCAGATCAGCCGCCAACCGCGTTGTGTGGGGGCAACCATTTCGCGTTCTCCGTTGTGGTATTGCTGTAACGGGTTAGGCCAGCGCCTGCTCGGTGTCCGGGTCGAAAAGGCACAACCGTTCGGTATCCATGCTCAGGCGCAGGCGGTTGCCCACGACGAAGGCCGAGTCGTCAAACGTTTGGAACAGGGCGGATAGGCGAATGCCGGATGCGAGTTTCATATCAACCGAGATTTCACCGACCAGCGCCTCCAGATTTTCGATTTCGCCCTCCAGCACCGTGAAGGATGCGGGTTGATCGCCTGCGCTCAGCTCCTGAAAAGCGGTGGGTGGCAGCCCCAGAAGGATGCGGTCTTTGGAATAGGTTTGCAGGACATCGTTCCAGTGGGAGGGCAATCGCAGCGCCGTTTGCCCATCAAGGACAGCTTCGTAGCCATCCGGCTCTGTGGCGCGGCGCAGGCTGACTGGGAGGATATTCATGGGCGGCGACCCGATGAATCCAGCGACGAACAGGTTGGCAGGCCGCAAAATCAGGTCTTCAGCAGTGCCGATTTGCTGCAAACGACCTCTGGCAACAATACCGATGCGATCCCCGCTTGCGAGGGCTTCGGTCTGGTCGTGGGTGACATAGAGCGTGGGCTTTCGCTTTTCGCGGTGTACCATCAGGATGTCGCGGCGTGCCTGCACCCGCAGTTTGGGGTCAAGGTTGGAAAGCGGCTCATCGAACAGGTAGAGTTCAGCATCTTTGGCAAGGGCGCGTGCCAGCGCCACCCGCTGCTGCTCACCGCCGGATAAATCCACAATCACCCGTTGCAAGATCGGCGTAATGCCCAGTTTTTCGGCGGCGGCTTTCACGCGCTGCTCGATGATGGCTCTGGGCATACTACGCGCTTCTAGTCCGTAGGCGATATTTTCCCACGCATTCATGTGGGGGTATAAGCCGTAGTCCTGAAAAACCATGCCGATGTTGCGGTCACGCGGGGGCAGATGGGTGATGTCGCGCCCCGAAAGGGTGATCGTTCCGGTATCGGCTTTTTCGATGCCGCACAGGATTCGCAGGAGGGTGCTTTTGCCGCCGCCCGATGGGCCGAGTACGACGAAGAACTCCCCCTCTGGCACGGTCAGGTTGATGTCGTGCAGCACCGTGTTCTGCCCGAAGTTCTTGCTCAGGTTGTGAATTTCGAGGAAGGCCATCCCAGTTCCTTTCCAGTGCGGTGTTCGTTAGTTAGGATCGAGTGCGCGGTAGAACTCGGCCTGCAAGAGCATTACCAGTACTGGGATAATCAGCACCACGCCCGCGATGGAGATCATCCCCAGCAGCAGCGCCACCCCGCATATCCCGCCGAGCCACAGGGTTTGGGCGGGTTGTTCCCAGAACAGGCGGACGGCCTGTGATGCGATGCGCTGGAGAGGCCAGTCCGGGTGCTGCGCCAGCGCCGGCCCCCAGTAGAGCGAGACAACCAGCAATAGGAGCAGGCTCAACTGCGCCAGCACATCGGGGAGCATCCAGCCACGCGCCGCCGAGAATGCCGACAGCCCTGCCAGCCAGAAGAACAGGCTGTACAGCGGCATGAGCTTGAACAATCCTGCTTTGAAATGCCCGCGCAACGCTGCGGTGAGCAGCGCAGGGCTGAGTGGTTCGCCCTCGCTGACCTGCCGCAGCACTGCGAATACAGTGGCAGTCGCCGGGGGGAGAGCCACCGCGCTGTACAGCGTGAAGCCGATGCGGACGATCTCTGGTAGCGGAAATGCCCATGCCAGCAGCAGCGGCGCGCCCTGTGCCGCCCATAGTAAGTTGAGCGCCACCATGCGCTCCAACTGATCGCGCAGGAGGGCGAAGGCGCGTGAGAGGGGACTGCGTTCCTCCTCAATGCGCGGACCGGAGTCGTCAAAGAACGGCATTCGTTTCCTGCTCCCTCAACGCTTCAGCAGCGACAGGCCGCTTTCGGGGTCAAAGAAATGCGCTTTTTCCAGATGCAGCGCCAGCGGGATTTCTTTGCCCAGATACGAGGCCGGCAAACGGGTGCGGAAGGTGGCTGTAAAGTCTTGCGGCGTGGCCTCGATGGTGCTGAGGTAAACCGCGCAGCCCGTAGACGAGGGTTCGATGACGTTGACCACGCCCTTCGTCTGATTGTGCTCGGTGACTTGAAACGGCGCGAGTTTGGGGACGTGCATATCTTCGGGACGCAGCCCCATCTTGAGGGTTTTGCCTGTGTAGGGTTGCAGGCTGGTCTGCGCGGAATCCGGCACACGGACGCGCAAGCCGGAATGGACGGCGTACAGGCCATCGGACTCGGCCTGAATGACCACATCGAACAAGTTGATGCTGGGCGTGCCGATGAAGTAGGCGACGAACAAATTGCGGGGGCGTTCGTACAAATCGCCGCCCGTGCCAATTTGCTCGATGCGCCCGTCGCGCATCACGGCGATCCGATCGCCCATAGACATGGCTTCGGACTGGTCATGGGTGACGTAAACGCTGGGCTTCTGCTTCTGGTTGTGCAGCGCCACGATGTCTTCTCGTGCTTGATGCCGCAACTGAGCATCCAGATTGGACAGCGGTTCGTCGTACAGGAACAGGTCGGCATCCCGCACCATCGCCCGCGAGAGCGCCACGCGCTGGCGTTCGCCGCCACTGAGTTGGCGCGGCTTGCGCTGGAGCAGGTGGTCAATGCGGAAGGTTTTGGCCGCTGAAGTGACTCGTTCCTGAATCAGCGGGCGGGGTGCGCCGCGTGACCGCAGGCCGTAGGCGATATTGTCAAAGACGGTCAGGTGCGGGAAAACCGCGTAATCCTGAAAGACCATCGAGATGTTGCGCTCTTTGGGGCGCACGTCGTTGACGCGACGGTTGCCGAAGATAATGTCGCCGCTGCTGGTCGGCTCCAAACCCGCCAGCATTCGCAGGGTGGTAGTTTTGCCGCAACCGGAAGGGCCGACCAGCACCAGAAATTCGTGTTCCCCCAGTTCAAAGCTCACATCCTGAACGGCTGTTTTGGTGGCGAATTGTTTGGTGAGGTTCTGAACGGTAATTGAAGCCATGTTTACCTGCCTGTTCAAAACAGTTCGGGAATGCCGGGGACGTGCAGCACCGTTTCTTCGCTGGCATGGAAGAAATACACGCTCTCCCAGTTCGGTTGCACATGTACCTGACGGGTGTCGGGAAAATCCAGCGGGACGAGGGCGTTGATGGACGCACCTTCGATCTGCCCATGCACAAAGGCGGCGCGTTCGGTGTACAGGCGCTCGGTGTGGATGACGTTGAGAGGGAGTCCTTGTCCCGCCTGAAGTTCAACCTGCCAGCCTTCGGGACGCACGCCCATGCGTACCCGTCCGGCGGGCAGCGCCGCGGCGAGGTTTTCCGGCAACGCCCATGTGTCGCCGTTGCTGAGGCGCAATTGCCCTGCCTGATGCTCCACCGGAACGAGGCTGATGGGCGGCGTGCCGATGAGCGAGGCCACGAACAGATTGGCAGGGGTGTAGTAGAGTGCGTCGAAGGTGTCGAACTGTTCCACGCGCCCCGCCCGCATGACGACGATGCGATCTCCCATGAAGATCGCTTCCTGCTGGTCGTGGGTGACGTAGATGGTGGTGATGCCGAATTTGCTCAACAGGCGCTTCATTTCGATGCGGGTGCGTTCGCGCAGTTTGGCATCGAGGTTGCAGATTGGCTCGTCCATCAGGAACACGTTCGGGTCGCGCACGATGCAGCGGGCGATGCCCACGCGCTGTCGTTCGCCGCCGGACAGGGTATCCACCTGTCGGCTGAGCAGCACATCGAAGCCGATACCCATCAACTCGGCAGTCTCTTTTAGACGCTGCTGCTTTTCTTCTTCGGATTTTTTCCGCACTTCAAAATAATAACTGAGGTTGCCCTGTCCCTCGCGGCTGGGGTAAAGGGCGTAGTCCTGAAAGATCATGCCTACGCCGCGCTGCTGCGGTTCGACGTGCGTCACTTCGGCACTGTTGTACAGGATGCGCCCCTCGTCCGGCGATTCGAGTCCGGCAATGGCTTTGAGGAGGGTGCTTTTGCCGCAACCAGACGGCCCGACCACACTCACGGTTTCACCGTCCCGAATTTCGAGGGTGATGTGGTCGAGGGCGGGGACACGCGGGCTGTTCCCGATCAGGTTGGTGGGGTCGTAGTATTTGGTGACCTGCTCTAGTTTGACGCTGCTCATTTTAGCCCCTGAATGCGTACACCCTTGAGCAAATACTCCCGGACGACGATGAAGAACAGAAAAACGGGGATGGCCTGCAACAGGCCAAGCACCATCAGGCCGTTCCACGAAAGACCCTGATTGACGAGGTTGGAGACGTTGGCGGATTGCCCCATCGCGGTCTGGGCGTTGGTTGTCCCCGCGTAGGTGAAAGCATCCACCAACCGCCGGATTGCCAGCGTGAGGGGGGCGATCTTGCTATCCTGAATGACGACCAGCGGCCAAAGGTAACTATCCCATGTGGCGCTGAACTGGAAGTAGATTGTCACCGCGAACACGGGGATGCTCATGGGCAGAATGATGCGGCGGAAAATGTTGAACTCCGACCCGCCGTCTACGCGGGCGGCGTTGATAATCGAATCCGGGATGCCATCGAAGAAGCCTTTGAACAACAGGAAATTACCGGCGCTGAAACCCGCTGGCAGGATAACCGCCATATAGGTGTTCCAGATGCGTAAGCTGGGGAAGGGCGACTCGGTGCCGGGGATGTTGGGCACGATGGGCAGCGGGAATGGGAAATTGCGCGTGAGTAGATAGGACGGGATGAGGGTGACGATACCCGGCAGCATGAGCGTGCCGATGAAGAAGAAGAACAGGAAACGGGCGCTGCGTCCCCGCAGTAATTTGCTGCACGCATAGGCCGACATGGAGGTGATGGGGATGGAGAGCAACAGCGTCCCCACCGTCATGATGACCGAATTCAGGAAGTACACGCCAAGCGGTTGCGAGATCAGGCTTTTGGCGGAGGCTGCCATGTTGATGACCAGCTCCCAGCCCGCCAGCGTGGGTTCTTGCGGGAACAGCGTGGGCGGCATGGACATCGCTTCTTTGGCGGGTTTGAACGAGGTGCTAATCATGATGAAGAACGGGATGAGGTGGATAAAGACACCCAGACACAGAATGCCTACTACCGCCCACCATGCCATTTTGAGGCGCGGTTGTTTGCGCCCCACAATCGGGAAAAGGCTCATCGTCAGTTGCTCCTGTTCTCTGAGTTAGGCATCCGGGTCGGCTTTGAATACCGCACGGTAGATCACGGTGATAATCATGATGAGCGCGAACAACAAGCAGGCCAGCGCCGTCGAGTCGCCGTAGCGGGCGTGGTTGAGGATGTCCATGATGTACATCACCACCGTGCGACTAGCTCCGTTCGGCCCGCCGTGCGTGAGCAGGTCGGGGAAGGCGAACTCCTGCAACGAGCCGATGATGGCGAACAGGAGCGTCATGGCGATGATCGGGCGCAGGCGGGGCAGGGAGATCGTCCAGATTTTGCGCCAGAATCCCGCACCTTCAATTTCCGCCGCCTCATAGTAAGAACGGGGGATGCTCTGCAAGCCTGTCATATAGTACAACCCCGGCCCGTACATCAAGATTCCGGGGACGATCAGCCATAAGAGTACCCAATCCTGACTGCTGAGGAAGGATTGGGGTGGCAGCCCCAGCACGGAGGTTGCGATCCACTGGAAAACGCCGAACTGCTCATTGTAGAGATATTGCCAGAACAGGGTGCTGGCGATCCCGCTGAGGGGTAGAAACCACAGGATCATCATGACGCGCATGATTTTCGGGGGCATCTCCAGCAGCAGAATGGAGACGAAGATGGGAATGGCGAAGGTGAGTAGAATGGACAGCCCTGCATAAACCAGCGTCACGCGGAAGGCCATCGGCACTAACGGGTCGAGCAGCAGGCGGTTGTAGTTGTTCAACCCCTGAAAGGTCATCGCACCGCGAATGGGCGCATCCGTCAGGCTGAGGAACAGCGCGACCACCATCGGATACCAGCCCCAGAACAGTTGAAACAGGAAGGCTGGCACAAGGAATATCCCCACCTGCCAGCGCCGCCGTCCACTGAACCCTCGCGGGGGGGAGGCTGCAATCGGTGTCTGAAGCACTTCGGACATGAGTCTTTCCTCCATGTGGCTCATCCCCGGCACATCGAACGCACAAACGAACGATGCACCGGGAAATCTGAGGAAGCAGGCTATTAGCCGAAATTCGGCGCGATTCGGAGGTCGTAGAACGGCTTGAAACGCTGTTCATAGAACTGGGGCGCAATTTGCTGCAAGAGCGTGTCCCAATCGGCGTAGTAGTTGTGGATGCCTTCCGCGAAAGCGTTTTCGTCTATTGTGGACGGGAAGGTGACGACCTGCTGGTTGAGGATGCTTTCCACTTCGGCAGCTTCGGACGGCACATCCACGCCATCGCGGTTGAACGCCCAGCGGGTGATTTTGTCGTACCACGGGGTGTCGCCGGGGCCGCTGGTGGTTTCGGCGGGGATGTACGTCCCCACTTCGGGCAGCGCGGGTTGCGAGAAGATGTCCTGCAAAGCGGCAGAGAAATTCGCGCCCACTGCGTCATTGAGCGTGCCGTCAATGCCGGGGATGTTGGACGAGTACTTGTTGGCATACGGCCAGCGCATACTGCGAATGATCGCGCTCAGGTCATTGGTTTCCTGATAGACGTTCTGCATGGTCTGAACGAACCCATCGCCCAGCAGCAGATACGAGAACAGCGAAACGGCCTTGTCCAACTGGTCGGCGTTCAGATCGGGGCTGAATGCCCATGCGCTGGGTGTCAGAGGTTGTTCCGGCGTGAAGCCCAACGAACCCTTTGGCGAGCGCACGAAACTCATCATCTGGTCGGTTTCGGCAATCGTCTTGTTCATCTTCTGCGCCATGTCCGTGAAGAACAGGCTGATGCCCGGTGTCATGGAGACGCGCTCGTCATAGAAGGCGGCAGCCAGTGGGCCATTCTGCGAGAAGTCCCAGTAGTTGGGGTCAGAGAAGACCGATTGATCTTCAAAGTACATGCCGCGCCACAGGTTAACGCCTTCGACCATATCATCCACGAAGGTCGTAAAGTCCCAACGCCAGTTGAAACTGCGTCCCGGAACGGGGTAACGCGATACCAGTCCGTCGAATCCGATGCCGTAGGAGGGCAGAATCCAGTTGAGCGCGTAGGCGGCCATCGCCATGCCTTTGCGATCTCCGGTGGTGAGCTTCAAGGCCATCTCACGCATGTCCTGCCACGTCCAACTCATGGGGATGCTATCCATCCCGATGGCTTCCAAATGGGCGCGGTTGTAGAAATAGCCCTGACTGGAGACGACTTCATACGGGACACCGAATACGCGATCACCGGCCATCCAGCGCCCGGTGCTGGCGGCCACTTTGGGGTCGAGTAGTTCCCGAATCTGGTAACGCTCGAACACGTCGGTGATGTCGGCAAATGCGCCTTCAGCGTTGGCGGCCTGAATGCCGGCCACGTTCCACGCGCCCATCACGCCAATGGGGTAGCAGAAGGGGGCAGTGCCGCCTGCGATGGCGGTACGCAGACCTGCCGCATCCCACGGATTAAATTCGATTTGTTCCACGCGAACGCCGGGGTTCATATCCAGCCACGCCTGAAATGAGCGTGCGTAGCCGGCCTGATAGCTGCCCGGCGCAGAATCCGGTACGGGGAGGTCAATCGGCCAACCGGAAGTATTGAGCAGCACATCCACAGGGGGATTGACCTGCTGAGCGCGAGCGACGGGCATCCGGTGTCCCAGCATCCCACTCAGCGCCAGCCCACCCGTACCGACGGCCATCGAACGCAAAAATTGACGGCGATTCATACGAGGAATAGGAGGAGTCATCAGAATATTCCTTTTGCCAGATCGGACGATTCTCGGAACAGGGGGATGGTGTCCCCACATTTGAGAGTCCCCCCTGTCAGCGGAGATTAAGCCGCTGACGGGGGAACAGGAGACTATGGCTTACTTCGCGGCAGTCCCGAAGGCGATGTCGTCCACGTAGTACGTGCCCGCCCAGTAGAGCGCGAACTGAATCTTGTCAATCTGCTTCATATCAATGCCGGTGTAGGCGGACAGTTGGATGCACATCTGCGTCCATTCGTCCTTGACGGTCTTGTTGTTCGGGCCGCCGTCGGCGTTGTCTGTCCAGATTTCGCTCTTAGCACCCGTCGCGTCAATCAGCGACACGCCGACAGTATTGGCCGCCGCGCCGTCATTGTTGGCGGTGGTGTCGTAAATCCAGAAGCAGACGGCATCGTAACCGCTGACATCCAACGGACGGGTGTCGGGGTACGCGCCAAAGGCGTGCCATTCGCCCTCGGCATAGGTCGCCTTGAGCGAGGTCTTGCCGCTTAGGGCGATGTCGCCGAGGCTGACATCGGCCTGATAGTCCGAGTAGAAGGTATCTTCGGCATCGAAGGCCTGCACGGTGGTCAGGGTCAGGCCGGCAGCCGGGTCAACAATGCGCTTGCCGAACGAGATGTCATCCACGTAGTATGTGCCCGCCCAGTAGAGCGCGAACTGAACCTTGTCAATCTGCTTCATATCAATGCCAGTATAGGCCGAGAGGTTGATGCACATCTGCACCCACTCGTCCTTGACGGTCTTGGCGTTTTCGCCGCCATCGGCGTTGTCCGTCCAGACTTCGCTCTTGGTGCCAGCCGCATCAATCAGCGACACGCCGACAGTGTTGGCCGCCGCGCCGTCATTATTGGCGGTGGTGTCGTAAATCCAGAAGCAGACGGCATCGTAACCGCTGATATCCAACGGACGGGTTTCGGGGTACGCGCCGAAAGCATGCCATTCGCCCTCGGCATAGGTCGCCATGAGCGAGGT
>CAIVEA010000526.1 GCA_903904765.1 uncultured Chloroflexota bacterium | reverse complement strand
GCAATTATGAACTACTGGCGATCAAATCGGTGCTGGATGGTTTTATCTCCATCGCTTTTGCATCCACGAAGGGATGGGGATGAGGGTTATCCCTAATTGGTCGGAGGAACGCCTGCGGCACGCAAGCGTATATTCCCCCGACCAATTACCTTCTCCCTTGAGGGAGAAGGGAGTCAGACAAAGATAGGCATTCACGCATGTCGTGTCCTCTTGGGTTTTTAAGGGGAAAAGCAGACACGGTTCGCGCCGATGTCCCTACGGAAATGTGCTGTCCCCTTGCATCCCCTCCTTGCCCCATGCATGGGGATAAGGGGACGGGGGATAGGGGACTCTAGTGCGGGTGCGTTTTGCCTTTTGTGCGGGGCATGGGTACACTAACCACAGCGTAATTAAATCCTGATTCGATTGTGGATTTAAGGAAAATCACCATGCTCACCCCTGTTGAACAAATGCTGTTTTTGCTGCTTGCAGTGTTCGCGCTCGGTGCGACCTATGCCGGTTTCCGCGAGATGGCGCAGATCATCAATCGCGGTCAGGGCGAACTTGACCTGAGCAACCTACCGCAGCGCATTTTTCGCGCCCTGCGGGTGTATCTGGCACAGAACACCACGCTCAAGACGCGGCGGGTGTCCAGCCTGTTCCATCTGGGCATCGTGTGGGGTTTCACCTTCTACTTTCTGGTAAACGCGCTGGATGTGTTGCGCGGCTTCATCCCCGGCTTTCTGGACTCGCTGGAGTCGTCGCTGGGGATTGTGTACGATGTCTACCGCCTGCTAGGGGATGTGTTGAGTATCGCCGTGCTGGTTGGCGTGGTCTACTTCCTGCTGCGGCGCTTCGTGCTGCCCAATAAGACCGAACTGCAATTCCACGAGAACGTGCTGCTGCACCCCAAAGTGAAAGCCGGTGCGATCAAAACCGACTCGCTCATCGTCGGCCTGTTCATCCTGCTGCACGTTGGCGCACGTTTCGTCGGTGAATCGGTGCATGTGGCGGCAACGGGCGCGGATGCCTTCATGCCGTTCGCCACCCTGCTCTCACCCGTGTGGGGCGGCGTGCCGGCGGACGGACTGACGCTGCTGGAGCATCTGTGCTGGTGGCTGGCGCTGGGTGGCATCCTCCTGTTTACGCCCTACTTCCCGTCCAGCAAACATGCTCACCTGTTTATGGCTCCCCTCAATTTCCTCACCAAGCCGCGCCGCATCTCGTTGGGCGAAATGGACGCGCTGGATTTTGAGGATGAGAAGATCGAACAGTTCGGTGTGGAACGGCTGGAACACCTGCCCAAAACCAGCATCCTCGACGGTTTCGCCTGTATCATGTGCAATCGCTGTCAGGATGTGTGTCCGGCCTACACGACGGGAAAGGAACTGTCGCCTTCGGCCTACGAGATCAACAAACGCTACCTGATGCGCGACAATATGAGTGGGCTGGCGGCGGGCGAAGAAGGGCCGTCGCTGGTGGGGCTGGCAATCAGCGAGTCGGCGGTGTGGGCGTGTACGTCATGCGGGGCATGCGTGGATATTTGTCCAGTGGGCAACGAGCCAATGCGCGACATCCTCAGCTTGCGCCGCGATCTGGTGCTGATGAAATCCGAGATCCCCGCCTAATTGCAGGGCGCGTTCAAAGGCATGGAACGGCAGGGGAATCCTTGGCAAGCCCCGCGTGAAGACCGCTTCCGCTGGGCGAAGGGCTTAGATATGCCTGTGCCGACGGTGGACGAGAACCCGGATTTCGACGTGCTGTACTGGACGGGCTGCGCGGTGAACTATGACCCCCGCGCACAGCTGACAGCGCGGGCGCTGGTGAAGGTGCTGAACGCGGCGGGCGTGAGCTTTGCGGTGCTAGGCGAACAGGAGAATTGCACGGGTGATGTGGCGCGGCGGGCGGGCAAAGAAGACTTATACGCGGAACTGGCGATGGGCAACGTGGAACTGCTGAACGAGGTCAAGCCCAAGCGCATCGTCGTCACCTGTCCCCACTGCTACCAGAACATCGGCAAGGAATATCCGCAATTCGGCGGCAACTACGAAGTGGTGCATCACACCGAATTGATCGCGGAACTGATCGCGGCGGGCAAACTGCCAGCCAGCGCAGGCGCAGGCAACATGAGCAATGTCACCTTCCATGACCCGTGCTATCTGGGGCGGCATAACGATGTGGTGGAAGCGCCGCGTCTGGTGTTGCGCTCGTTGGGCGAAGGGTTGATCGAGATGCCGCGCAACAAAAAGAGTTCATATTGCTGCGGCGCAGGCGGGGCGCAATTCTGGAAGGAAGAAGAACACGGCGCAAAGGCCGTGAACATCGAGCGTTACGAGGAGGCCAAAGCCTCCGGCGCAGAAGTGGTGGCGGTGGGCTGTCCGTTCTGTATGCAAATGTTCGAGAGCGCCAAAGCCAATGTGGGCGAAGGTCCGATCATCAAGGATGTGGCAGAATTGGTGGCGGAACACCTGCCATAGGCACTTACCTAAATGAACGCCACCAACGTAGAGTACATACGTTGGTGGCGTTGTGAACGCGGCATCGGCAACTCCGGCGACAAGCCCCAACGACGCGCTCGCTGAAAATGAGAGCCAACCACAAAATGGGTGGTTGTCCGAAACGTCCACGAGTTTGCGTTACGTTTCACAAACTCATTTATAACCGAAAACCCATCTCAAAAGCAATAAGATTACATCTTTTTCGTGTCTCAATCTTGTAATTGCCTCAATTCTTGTGCGCGTGCTGTGACTATTGCCGATTTGCCCCCTCATCAGTTACCCTTGTCGCGTTTCCAACCGGACAAAAGCGGAGCGTCACCTATGGTCAACATGCGAGAGATGGGACAGCGGGCGCGGGCGGCCAGCCGACAGTTGGCACGGGCGACTACCGAGCAGAAAAACGCTGTGCTGATGGCGATGGCCGATGCGCTGGACGCGAACGCCGCGACTATCCTCGAAGCCAACCGCCTCGATCTAGAAGAGGGTCGCGCCAATGGCATGTCTGCCGGCCTGCTGGATCGGCTGGATTTGCAAAAGCGGCTGGCGGGCGTGGCGCGGGATGTGCGCTATGTGGCTGGCCTGCCCGATCCTGTCGGCAAGGTATACGAGGAATCCGTCCGCCCCAACGGCCTGCGGATTGGCAAGCGGCGCACCCCGTTAGGCGTGCTGGGTGTGATTTACGAAGCACGTCCCAACGTGACGGCGGATGTGGCGGCACTGGCGCTCAAAACGGGCAACGCGGTCATCCTGCGCGGCGGCAAGGAAACCTATCGGAGCAATATGGCGATGGTGACGGCACTGCGCGGCGCGATGGTGGCGCACGACTTCCCCGCCGATGCCTTCCAGTATATCGAGAGTACAGACCGCAGCCATGTGGCGGAAATGCTCAAGTTACACGACTACATTGACATGATTATCCCGCGTGGCGGCGCCGCGCTGCACAGCTTCTGCCGCGAGAACAGCACCATTCCGGTCATCATCGGCGGCGTGGGGGTGTGCCACCTTTTCGTGGACGAGAGCGCCGATTTCGATCAGGCTTTGAGCGTGATTCACAATGCCAAGACCAGCCGCCCCTCGGTGTGCAACGCGCTGGATACGGTGCTGGTGCATCAGGCGGTGGCGGCGGCTTTCATCCCACGCTTGATCGAGCATCTGGGCAAAGATGGTGTGACGTTCCGGGCAGAACCGGCGGCGCTGGCGGTCCTGAATGGCACGAGTGACTCGCGGGTGCAGGCGGCGGGGCCGGAGGATTTCGATACCGAATGGATGACGCTCATCCTCGGCATCAAGGTGGTCAGCGGGTTGGACGAAGCCATCGAACATATCGCCCGCCACAGCACCCAGCACTCGGACGGCATCCTGACACGCGATATGACGAACACCGAACACTTTTTGGACGAAGTAGACTCAGCGGCGGTATATGTGAACGCCAGCACGCGCTTCACCGATGGCAGCGAACTGGGGTTAGGTGCGGAGATCGCCGTCAGCACGCAGAAGATGCACGCACGCGGCCCAATGGGGCTGGAAGAGCTAACCACCTACAAATGGATTATCCGGGGCGAAGGGCAAATTCGCGTATGAATTTTACCGTCAGGCATGTTACTATGCGGTTGACTTAAAGTTTGTAAATCGCAGTTGCGGTTTAGGATAGAAAAGACGAAATTTATATCATCCTTCGATGCCGATCATTTCGTTCTGCCTATTCATGGGTTTGGAGTCGGTGATGCCGTTAATCCTACTGGTCGAAGATAACCTAGATATGCAGTCCGTCCTACGAGAACTGCTGGAGTGGGACGGTTACGAAGTAGTGTGCGGCGCTTCCGGGCGGGATGCGCTGGCAGTGTTGGAATCCAGTCCGCGTTTGCCGGATGCTATCATCAGTGATTTACGGATGCCGGTCATGGACGGGTTGACGCTGCTGCATGCCGTTCGTGCCGATCCGCGCTGGGCAAGTATGCGCTTCTTCATGATGAGCGCCAATTCGGACGATGATCGGCTGAAGGGCGAAGAAATGTCCCTGATGGATGGCATACTCTCCAAACCCTTTGAACTGGACGAATTTCGTAACATCCTCAATTCGTGAGGCGTGTTCTTTCTCAAAAGTCCTTTTTAGAAAAGAGTTTGCATGATGACCCGCACTCTCATCGTCTTAAATCCTCATGCTGGCAGCGGGCGTGCGGGGCGTTTGTGGAAAGAAATTGAACCGTTGCTGTGGGACACGCTTGGCGATTTGATCGTGGCCGTCACACAACGGCAGGAAGATGTAGCAGCGCACCTCGAGACGGCGCAAGCAGCGGGCGTGCAGCGGGTGATCGCCATTGGCGGCGATGGCACGAATTACGCGCTGGTGAACGCGCTGGCGAACTTGAATGAACGCAACCCGAACGCGCCCCGCATGGTATACGGACAGTTCCCCATCGGTTCCGGGCGCGATTGGGCGCGTTATCGCAACATCCCGATGGATGTCCGCGCCGCCGCCCAGTGGGTCGCCAATGCCGTCCCCAAACCCACCGACATCGGCCTCGTCAGCTTCGGCAGCCAGCGCCAGCACTTCCTAAACATCGCCAGCGCCGGACTCAGCGGCGAAGTGGATATGCGCGTGAATGCGATCAAGCGCCGCCGCCCGTGGACGTTCCTGCAAGCCACTGTGGCCGCCATCCTCCAGCACCGCCCGCAACCGATGCAGGTCACGCTGGACGGCGTGGAATGGTACAGTGGTTCAGCCTATCTGGTGGCAGTGGCGAACGGCACCACCTTCGGTCACGGGATGCGAATCGCGCCCCGCGCCAGCAGCGACGACGGCCTGTTCGATGTGGTGCTGGTGGAAGGGGTATCGCGTCCGGTCATCCTATCGGCATTGTACCGCGTGTATAACGGCAGCCACCTCACGCATCCGGCGGTGCGTTACGCACAGGCGCACACCGTCCGCATTCAGGGGATGCTGGATACCGTCGGGCTGGATTTGGACGGCGAACATGCCACCAGCCGCGATATGGTGTTTCAGATTCAGCCGAAGTTGCTGGACATCCTCGGCTAAATCGGCGCTACTACTCGTCTAGCTTCCCGATCACTTCGCCGTTGGTCAGGCGAACCGCCTTTTCCGCTTCGGCAGCGGCGGCGGGTTCATCGGCGGCTTTGCGCTTGCCACGCAGCATATCATAGCCCAACCAACCGAGCGCCAGCACGATCACGCCCGCGCCCATGATAACCGCGCCCTGCCACATATCGCCTTCCAGCTTGCGCTGCCCCATCGAGGCGCTGAACAACCCCCGTCCGGCAGCTTCCGTCGCCGGATCATTGGTGTCCGGTTGTCCGCCGTTGGTCTGCACCTGCTCTTGATAGATCGCTTCCAATTTGGCGATCTGGTCACGGCTCTCCTGAAGCGCCTGCGCGTTGGTGATATACCGGAGCAGGCCGAATACCAGTAGCGCGATACCCACCAGCAGCACCGCCAGCATCAGCGGTTTGAATGTGTCGCGGTTCAACCTTGCCATAATCCCGTTCCTTGATGTGTTTCTGACAGACGGTGTAGTTTATTCTAAGGGGGATGAGGCGGTGCTGCAATGTTGCGAAAGTGAGAAAATCGTAGCCCTTCCCCGCTGACCGCCCCAACCCCCTAGGAAGCATTCAGGTTTGGGAGCAATTATCCTCATCTTTGCAGCCCTGAACGCACACGATGGTACAATAACACACAAATGAGATCATGGAGTCAGCGCATGGTATCCAACATCACCATCCCTGTGCCAGAATCGTTAGCCGCACTCTATGAGCAAGCGAACGATGAAGACAAGACCAAGATGCAGTGGTTAATTGAATACACTTTAGAAGATTTCTTCAAAGGCAATGCACAGTCGCTACTGCAAACCGTGCGCGAGATCGGTCATGCAGCCATACAACGCGGCCTGACGGAAGATATACTGCAAGATATCTTGCATAATGAATAATTCACTATTTGTACTCGATACGAACATCCTGATTAGTGCGATTTTGCCTTCTTCAACGGCTTTTTAAGCACTAGAACGCGCACGAACACGCGGCAAAATTGTACAATCTCTCGCAACGCTCGAAGAACTGAAAACGGTACTTGAACGCCCGAAATTTGATCGCTATGTAACGATTGAAGAACGCAGACGATTTCTCGCTGCGCTTGTACGGGATGCTCACATCACAGATATTACGATTTCAATAACCGATTGTCGGGATGCAAAAGATAATAAATTTCTCGAACTGGCAGTATGCGCTCAAGCGCAATACATCATCACGATCTCCTCATCATGAATCCCTATCGGGAAATTTCAATCTTATCGCCGCGCACCTTTCTCGGTTTGCCCTAATGCAATTCAAATTATCGTGTTCTCCAGCCAGCCCATCACCTGAAAGTACGGCGGGTCAGCATGCGGATTACGCTCCACGCGCATTCCGATGTGGCGCATGACCGCCATTGAAGCGGCGTTGTCGTGTTCGGTAGTGGCAACCATGCGCTTCAAACGCAGATGTGTAAACCCGTATTCCACCATCGCCCCCGCCGCTTCACTGGCGTACCCCTGCCCGCGATAGGCCACACCCACCGCCCAGAACAGCCCGAACTCCGGCTGATGCAGCGCGTCGGCGGGCGTGCCAGTCGTGAAGGTCGGCAACCGCCCTAACGGAACAAGGCTTTGCACAAAGCCTATTGAACCGACAAGCGCGCCATCTGCTTTGCGAACAATCGCCCGATCGCCATAGGGCGGCTGATACAACCGCCCCAAACATTCGTAGTTCAACACCGTCCATTGCAGCCATGTTCGGCGCTGCTCCAGCGGTCCGTCGCCAAAAGACTCGTTCAGGACGCGATGCACCGCGTCCAGATCGTCTAGCGTCAGTTCACGAATGAGCAAGCGTTCGGTTTCGAGGAACGGCATACGAGTCGTCATCGGCTATTTCCCATCGTCCATCAGGTAACGGGCGATCAGGTGCGCTGTGTCGTGCAGCGCGTCTTGATGGGTGCGCTCATAAGCGTGAGAGCAATCCACACCGGGGCCGATTAGCGCCACCTGTGCGTCCCCGCCGGAGCGCCAGTAGGCCGTTCCATCCGACGAGTAGTACACGTAAATATCTGGCTTGTAGGTAATGCGGTGTGCGTCTGCCAGCCGCCGCAGTTTTTGCGTCAGATCGAAGTGATACGGGCCGCCGCCGTCCTTCACACAAATGCTGACCGAATACTCGTCCGAGTTCTGCTCGAAGCCAATGGCCGCCATATCCACCGCCACCAGTTCCGACAGTTCAAACGGCCATCCTGATGAGCCGCCATGCCCGACTTCTTCATAGTTGGCGATCAGGAAAGCGGTATCCTGCGCGGGCTTGACATCCGCATCGCGCATGGCTTGCAACGCCCCGTAAATGCAGGCGACGGAGGCTTTGTCGTCCAGATGCCGCCCGCGAATGAACCCCGCCTCGCCCACTTCCACCCGCGAGTCCACGAACACAAAATCGCCCACATCAATGCCGAGGGCGCGGGTTTCAGCGGCACTGCGGGTGCGTGCATCCAGCCGGATTTCCATCGTATCGGCGTTGCGCGGGCTGGTGGCAATATCGCGGTTGACGTGCGTGCTGGGGTTAACCGGAACGACTGTCCCCCGGTAACGGCGGTTGTCGAATGTCCGCACCGTCACGCCTTCCATCTCGATGCCGCCCCACATGATGCCGCCCAGCGGGGACACGCGCAGCCGCCCACTCTGCTTGATCTCGCGCACCATCAGCCCCAATGTATCCAGATGGGCAGTCACGCCACGCGGGGCATTTTTGGCTTCGCCCTTCCACACGCCCAGCAACGCGCCTTTGGTGGTACGCGATAGTTTCAAGCCGGGGACTTTGAGGGCGCGGAAAGCCTTCTCGGTATAGGCCACCGCTTCGGCATGGTAGCCGGTGGGGCTGGGCGTATTTAGCAATCCGGTCAAAAAAGGAACCATCGCCTGTACGTCTATGGATACTCTTGTCACGCTCAGACCTCCCATTGTGTTATGCTGTGTATCGTCGTCCGCAACGCACATCCTCGCGCCAAAGTCCCCTATATGGGGCATGAGGGACACTACGTGACGGTGTAGGAATGTTCATCACACCGCTTATTCCCTGTTATTGTAATAGGAATCAAAGCAGGGCGCAGGCCATGTCCGCTTGTATGCGGCATGTCCCTATGCACCGCATTTTTCCCTCTCCTAGCTGTACTCAGCGGTTGGGAGAGGGTAATGGATCGGGGGAATTTACGCTGGCATGCCGCAGGCGTTCCCCCGATCCCATTAGGGGTGAGGGTTTTCCCCCGCTACAGGCAATGTCACCCGCACACGAGTCCCTATGCCAACAGTGCTGGTCAGCGTAATCGTCCCACCGTGCCGTTCGATGATACGTTTGGCGATCGTCAACCCCAGCCCGAAGCCAGCAGTCGAATGCGCGTCGTCGTGCCGCCAGAAAGTATCGAACACCCTCGGCAGATGTTCCGGTTGGATGCCCATGCCCGTATCCACCACCTCCACCCACACCTGATCGCCCTCCGCACCCGCCGAAACCATCACCGAACCATCCTTCGGGGTGTAGCGCATGGCGTTATCCACAATGTTGCGGAACGCATCAATCAGCAGATCACTTTCTCCCCTCAGCGGGGGTAAATACGGGAAGTGGGCGTGCTGAATGACGGGATGATCGCCATAGGTATCCTGCGCGTACTGACATTCCGACAGCAAAATCAAGCCGAGACTGATGGGCTTGCTTTCAATCTTATCGTGACTATCCACTCGCGCCATCAGCAACAGACTATCCAGCAGGCGGGTGACGCGCTTGATCTGCGCCTCGATGTTATTGGCTTTGCGCTGGCGCACCTCCGGCTTGTCGGAGCGCAGCAGCAGGTGGGTGGCCGAACTGATGACCGTCAGCGGCGTGCGGAACTCGTGCGCCGCGTCGCGGATGAAGCGCGTGAGCAAATCGGCGCGTGCCTGCTCCAATTGCAATTCCATCAAACGGCGTTCAGCCTCTTTGCGCTCGGTCACATCACGCGAAACGATGATCGAAGAAACATATTTGCCATCCGGCGCATAATTGAAATGCGCGTGATCTTCCGACCAGAAGTAATGACCATCCTTGTGTAAAGATCGGTAGGAATAGACTAAATCGGATTCTTGCCGATCTACTGTCTCAAAAACCCGCTGCAAGACTTGTGCCCGGTCTTCAGGATGAATCGCTTCACGAAGGCCATACGGGCCTAATCGCTGAGTCTCGCCAACGATGCGCCCATGTTGAAGATCAAAAGCCGGAGAAGCATAGATAACTCTCCATGTCAAACTATCCAGCATCAAAATCCCATCGGACGTGTTCTCGGCGATCAGGCGATACTTTTCCTCGCTCTCGCGCAACGTCGCCTCCATCTGGCGGCGCTCGGT
>CAIVEA010000525.1 GCA_903904765.1 uncultured Chloroflexota bacterium | reverse complement strand
GGAATGTAAAGGAATCGAAATTGAATTAAGGGTTACAATAGGTAACAGAGGGAATGCAAGTCTATACCTTGTCAAATTGTGATATTATTCACAAAAATGCCATTATATCGGCACACAAGTATTGATTCCGTCTGCTAGTTCAAGGAATCCTTTATGGGCAGTCGTCAGCCATCACCAGAGGCCAAAGCCCAGACACGGTTACAGTCTCTGGCGGGGAATTTCGTTCAACCCCCGGCATCTATCATCGAACCCAGAGCGCAGCAGCAATCCCGACTGCTGATGACAATCTTGGTTTGCATCTTCCTGAGTAACTTGCTGGTGCTGGTCTTACAGCTTCTCGCAGGCAACCCCGGCGAAAACACCTTCAGCATATTGCTGGGGTTGCCCCCGCTGCTCATCGGTTTGTATGGCATCGCCCGGCGCGGCTATACTCAGTGGGCGGCGGCTGGCCTCGTCACCCTGTTGTTCATCCTATTCAGCATATCCCCGCTGGCGCTGGCGCAGTTGCAGCACACCGAATTTTTCATCGTGCTGCCTATGTTGCTCAGCGGCATTTACTTTTCTTTCAATACGACTCTGCTGGTCACGGCGCTAGCCGTCATCATTCCGCTGGCAATGGAACTCGTCATGCCTTCCGCCGATATAGACGCGGTACTGGAACGGATGCTGTTCACGGTGCCCACCGGCATCATGCTTCTGGTGTATATCCGCCATCAAGCAACCCTGTATAAATTGCAGCAATCCGAACTTTTGACCGCTTACGACCAGTTGAAAGAGTCGGAGTCGCTGCTGGAACAACGGGTAGAGGCACGCACGCGGGAACTTCAGCATTCCGAACGCTCGCTGCAAGAGGCGGAAAGCCGCTTCCATTCGCTGTTCGACCAAACGCACGACGCAGTGGGCATTCTCGACTTTGAGGGACGCATGATTGGCGCGAACCGCCGTGCTGCCGAAATGTTGGGCTATACGCCCGAAGAAATGCAGCGCATTACCGTCCGCGAAACATCCGCACAATCTGCGGATAGCCTCGCAGCCATTCATCGCCTGCTGACGGGCGAACATGTCCCACCTTATATACGCATGTTCCGCCACAAAGACGGTCACACCTTCCCGGTGGAGGTACAACTGGAACTGGTGCGTGATTTGAACGGCAACCCGCTGCATGTGCAGAGCGTGGCGCGGGATGTTTCGTCGCAGCAGGAACTGGAAGATCAACTGCGCTTGCAGGGTGCGGCGCTGGCGGCGACGGCCAACGCAGTCATGATTACCAGCAAAGATGGCGTGATTGTCTGGATCAACCCTGCCTACGCCACCCTGACAGGGTACACACTGGACGAAGCAAAAGGCAAAAATTCCCGCGATCTGGTCAAATCCGATATTCAGGATGAGGCTTTCTACAAGCAGATGTGGGATACCATCCTCCACGGGGAGAACTGGCACGGCACGCTGGTCAACCGCCGCAAAGATGGCAGCCTGTACACCGAAGAACAGAACATCACCCCGTTGCGCGATCGAAACGGGGAAATCAGCCATTTCATCGCCATC
>CAIVEA010000524.1 GCA_903904765.1 uncultured Chloroflexota bacterium | reverse complement strand
CCCGTTAGCTATTGTGCAGGTGAAAGGTTTAGCCGCAGGTTCGTTCTCGTTCCTTCTCACGTTGCTGCTGGGGAATGCGTTGCCGCGTTTGAGCATTGCTCTGGGGGCGATGCTGCTGGGGAGCATCAGTTACGGCCTGAGCATTGTGCTGTTCATCCGGGCGATGCGCGGGTTGGGCGCTGCCCGCACCAGCGCGCTCTTTGGGACTGCGCCGCTGGTCGGCATGGTGTTGTCGTTCATCCTGTTTCGAGAGACTCTCAATCCCCTGTTTTTCGCTGCCTTGCCCCTCATCATCATCGCCACGCTGCTGCTGTTCCGCGAAAATCACCTCCACCGCCACACCCATGAGCCGATCATGCACGAACACCGTCATTCGCATGACGACGACCATCACGATCACACACATTCACAGGCGGAGCAGGGCGGGCGGGCGCATTCGCATGTGCATACGCACGAACCGTTAACCCACGATCACGCGCATGTGCCGGACATTGACCACCGCCACAGCCACGAATGACACGAACGCGAATAGCGTTGCGCTCGTGTCATCCGCTTGATCCGGTTTACGGCAGCCAGTAATCCACCTTTGCGGGGGCGTTGGTTGCCAGCGAACGGTAGGCCGCCTCCGCCATTTGCTGGGCGCGCAGGCCGTCCCAGAAGGTAGGCAGCGCCACCGCTTCCCCGTGCAGGCTGCGGATGATCGCGTCGGTGAAAGTGCGGAAGCTGGGTTCGATGCGCTCGAACCAGCCGGGGTGCATGGGCGCGGTTTCCACCGTGTTCGCGCTGTATTTACGCACATCCGACAGTTGCTTACGTCCGGCTTCCAGCATTCCTTCGGCGGCGAAAATCTCGATGCGCTCATCATAGCCATAGGCGGCGCGGCGGCTGCTATCAATATGCACCAGCCCGCCCCCCGGCAGCCGCATCGTCACCATCGAGGTGTCCATATCGCCCGCCGCGCCGATTTCGGGATCCACCAGACACGCGCCGACAGCGTAAATCTCGGTGGGCGCTTCGCCCGCAATCCACCGGGCGAGGTCGAAGAAATGAATGGTCTGGTCGCGCAGTTGCCCGCCGGACACTGTGACATACGAGATGGGCGGCGGCTTGGGGCCGCGTGTGGTCAGGTGCAGCATCTCCAGCTTGCCCACTTCACCCGCTGCGAAGCGCCGCTGCACTTCGGCATAGTCGGCATCGAAGCGGCGGCTGAAGCCCATCACCACCGGCACATCTTTGCCTTTCAGCAGCGCCGCCACTTCTTTAGCACGCTCCAGATTCAGGTCAATCGGCTTTTCGCAGAAGGTCGGTTTGCCGGCACGGATGGCGCGGCTTAACAGATCGGCGTGGGTGTTGGTGGAGGAGGCGATCACCACCGCGTCCACCGCCGGATTGCCGAAGATGTCATCCGGGTTGGTGATGATCTGTGCGCCGTACTGCTGGTTGAAGTGCTGCGCGGCATCGGCGTTCACATCGTACACCCAGCCGATGGCCGCGTCCGGGTGGCTGTGGATGTTGCGGGCGTGTACTTTGCCGATGAACCCTGCGCCAAAAATCGCAAACTTTTTCATGAGCGCTCCTACAAAAAAGGGATTGTGGGCTAAGGATACCGGATCGGCGCTGAAATGCATCATTTTGAAGATACCCATTATGTACCGGATGGACGCGAATAACGTTTCACGCGATTTTTGTTAGACCTATGGGTGAGATAATCTATAATAGGAGTTGTTGGGAATAATAGAGGTCAACCGCGACGTATGACGACCGTCAGTATACAGAACACCACCTGCCCGATTTGCTCCAGCGCGATCAGCGTGCGCCACATCATGAGTACCAACAGTTTCGGCGGACAGGATTCCGATTTCCGCCGCCGTCCGGTGGGCATGGATCCGCTGAAGCTGGCGGTGGCGCAGTGTGCAGCGTGTGGTTACGCCGATTACAGTCACGGGTTTTCGAGTCCGCACCCGCTGGATGAGGCCATCCGGCAGCGCATCCGTGCCGCACTCCAGAAGCCAGCACAGGCCATCCAGTGGGGCGATAGCCGCATTTACACCACGATGGCGCAGATCGCGGTGCTGCGCGGTGCGCCGGATGAAGACGTGGCGAACCTGCATCTGCGGGCGGCGTGGTGCTGCGCCGATGAAGCCGATGCGGAGGGCGAACGGGCGCACCGCCTCGAAGCCATCCATCTGTTCGAATCGGCATTGGAAAAGGACGAAGTGCGGGCGAATCAGTACCTATCCGTGTGCTATCTGGTCGGGGAGTTGTATCGGCGGGTGGGTGATACAGAATCGGCGCAAACGTGGTTCAACCATGTGATCGCGTTCCGTCATCCAGACGGCACGGCGGACCCGCTCTCTGAGATTGCCCTGCGCCAGCGCGATAACCCGCAAGATCGGTTTTAGCGTCCGAATCTCACAGGCTGAGGCTCTGCGCGAGTAGGCATTTCCTCCCGCCGATGCTATCATGACGGCAGGCGAAGGGGGGACGATTGACGGTGAAACGCTTCTTACCCGTTGGACTCATCGCGGCGGTGCTGCTCACGCTCATGCCGCTGGCTTACGCGCAGGATCAGTGCGGAATCGCGGCGGGAATCAGCTTCCCGGTTGACCGCACTTTCTTCACGCTGGTGCAAGCCTTCGGCGTTCCCAGCCCGCGCCATCAAGGGCGCTACCATACCGGAGAAGATTATCACGGGCCGCGTGGCGCGTCGCTCGGTCAGCCGGTGCGGGCGGCGGCATCCGGCCTCGTCACCTATTCCGCGCCGAACGGCTGGGGGCGGGATGGCGGCGTGGTCATCCTGCAACACGCCTTCGCCGATGGCACAGTGGTCTACAGCCAGTACGGTCACATGATGGAGACCGATACCTACAAATTCCCCGCCCGCTACGCCTGCGTGAATCAGGGCGACATCATCGGCGCGGTGGGAGATGTGCGCCCTGCGCCACACCTGCATTTCGAGATTCGCACCAATCAACCGGATGTCCCCGGCCCCGGCTATAGCTGGAATCCGCCGCTGACGCTGGGCTGGT
>CAIVEA010000523.1 GCA_903904765.1 uncultured Chloroflexota bacterium | reverse complement strand
TCGCTCGTTGCCATCGCTCCAAATCACGATCGCGGACTTTTGGGATGGGCATAGCGCGGCATGCTCGCTTGGGCAGCGGCATACGCCACTCGGGCAAACCGGACGTATTTGCTCTCTCGTTTTTGGCTCATACTCGACAATTATATCATCTCGCTTCATCTTTGCAACTGAGCAAGGATAAGCTAATAACGATCAAATAGCTGATAAAAGCGCCTATGTCGAAACGTAAGCTGCTTATGCACGACACAAATAATACGATGATGATCCCAAGCACAAAAGTGGCAAATCCAGCGTACTTGTATATCTTACTAATCGTCCGTAAAGCCTTATATCGCGGTTTCATCTGTGCAACTCCTTCGTTGGGAATATCTCTCATTACTAATCATTACAATTGTAAAGTAAGTCCGCTCCAAACCAAATTAAGATAACCGTAACGTGTTAGAGTTACAAAATGACCCGCAAAAAAAGCCGCTGTCATTCGACAACGGCTTCCTGAAATACCCCGCCGATACGGGCGATTACCCGCCCTGCGGAATGGTCACGCGAATCGGTGACATCAACAGACAGTCCGCTTTCTCGGAATTATTCGACGATGGCGTGCGAATGACCTTGCCTTCGACCTGAATATAATCCCCCGTATGGATTTCCTGCCCGTTGTCGGCATGGATGAGCATATCAGCATCGCTGTAGCTATCCGGCGGCTCGACCATCTGATTATTACCCGTCCCAAGCGTCATGCTCACCCGCACCATCTCGCCACCCCGATTCGGTTGCTCGAACAGTTCCATGAACATGGTGTCCGTCACCAGCGTCATCATCCCATTCGGCAGATACGCATAGCCGGAAACAGCAACCTGTTGATCGGCATTTTCGCTAGCGCACAATATCGCATGGGTTACTACTTTGGCGGGTGGTATCTGTTCGCAAGCTGTCAGCAACAGCAGCACCAGCCCAACCAGCCCCATCCCATAAATCCGATTGCGAATCATGTCCCATTCCCCCATCGGTTTGCTCAACCATACCACCACATACTATACCCAAAATAAGATGCAAATCCCCTTTAGATTCGGTATGCTCATGACATTCATCGCCCATCCTTTATTTAGCGATTTATTATGCGTATTCATCGCCACTCCTCGCGCTTGTCCTTCCGCGAACGGACGCGCCGCCGCCGTTCCGGGTGCTGGTCGTTCACGGTGCTGCTGGGTGTGCTGGCGGGAGGCATCGTCATGCTCTGGAACGGCTTCGGTGGACGGCTACCGTTCATCCCCCGTGTGCAGGATGGCGACCCGCTGGGCGCGGCGGCCCGCGATTTCCAGCGCGGCGATCTGGACAACACGGTTGCCCACGCGCAGCAGGCTTTAGAGCGCAACCCGGACGATAATGCCGCACTCACGCTGCTGGCACGGGCGCTCATCTACCGCAGTTACAACGACTACAACCGCGCCATAGACCGCGAAACCGCACTGGCGATCACCACCGAAGCACTCCAGCGCAGCCCGTCCGATCCTGATCGGCGTGCTATTCACGCCTATGTGCTGCAAGCCGTGGGGCAACCGATAGAAGCCGCGCAGATGGCCGAAGCGGTGCTGCACGAACAACCACAAAACGGGCTGGCGCGAGTGGCGCGGGCGCTGGCCTATGGCAGCGTGGGCAGCCACGACATCGCGCTGCAAGAGAGCCAGAAGGCCGCCGAACAGCCGGAATGGGGGCTGGAAAGCCAGCGTGCCATCGCCATCAGCTATAGCGACCTCGGACAATATGCGAAAGCGATTGAGGCGGTGGAGCGTGCCATCAGCTACAACCGCTATCTGCCCGTGCTGTACTTTGAACGGGCGCTGTACGCGCTACAACTGGGCGATACCGACTCGGCCACCGCCGCCTACTTCCAGATTTTGACCTATGACCCGCAGAACGTGAAATCGCGCTTGCGGCTGTGCGAACTGTCCGGCCTGCTACGCGAACGCGACAAAGCCCTCACCTATTGCGGAGAAGTGACCACCCGCGCACCGGAATGGTCGGACGGCTGGTATCAGTTGGGGCGCGAATTTTTCCTACAGGGCGATTTCGCGGCGGCACAGAGCGCCCTGCACCGCTGTTCCACGCTTCAGGTGTTGCAAAACGTACCGGTGAGCCAGCGGCGATTTGAGTGCTGGTACTTGCAGGGGCAATCGGCAGAGATTATGGGCGACTGTCCGGCGCTGATCGCCACCTACAACGAATTCCGCAGCATGGCTTCGGAGGCGACGGTGCAGCAAACATGGGTGTACCCGCCGGAAGGGCCGCCCGGCTGCACAGGGCAATAAAAATCCCCCGGCGGGCGGGGGATTCTCATTACAGCGTTACGTTACCGGTACAGGTGGCGGATTAGACCGCGTCGTAGCCGGGGCCTTCGGCGAAGAAGGCGTAGTTGTACTGAATGTCTTCGGTCAGATCAATCACGTCATCAGCCTTGTGCGCCTGCTTGACCTTGGTCTCAAACGGCAGACGTTCCTGACCATCGGCCATCTTGTATTCCGACGGCACTTCTTCTTCGATGAAGATGGCTTCAAACGGGCATTCCGGCACGCAAGCGCCGCAGTCAATGCAAGTGTCCGGGTCAATGAAGTACCACGGCCATTCGTTTTCCGGCTTGCCGGGGACGATGCATTCTACCGGGCAAACTTCCATGCAAGCGCCATCGCGCAGACACAGGCTGGTGATAATATGAGTCATTTGGGTACTACTCCTGATTTCGGCCTCGTATGGTCATCACTGTAACGCAAGCGAAGCCTATTTTCTGGAACTTTTGTTGGATTTGAAACCTAATTTTTCAAGAGAACGTACATGAAATTTGAAGTTGTCAAAATAATCATAAACAGTGGTTAAATTTTAGCGACTGCGTACCCGTTCGCGTTCTGGCAACGTGTTGGTCTCCGCCAGCAGTTCCAGCCCGTGCCGATCTACCACGTACACGTAGCGACCGCGCTTCGCCAGCAGTCCCGCGTTCATCAGGCCGCGCAGCGCCCGCCCCACCACTTCGCGAGTCGTGCCGAGGATGGCGGCGATTTCTTCTTGCGTCAGGTTGGTCGGGGTTTCGGCGATCTGGTCGGCGTAAGTAGTTTCGTGCAGAAACAACTTCGCCAAGCGTGAGGGGATGGAACGGAAAGTCATATCTTCGAGGCGTTCGATGTAATCGCGGTTAAGGTGTGCCAGTGCCCCAACATAGCTGGTCAGCAGCGCCGGTTCGCTCACCATCAACTGCTTCAGGCGGTCATGGCTGATGACCAGCGCCTCCACCTGCGTGACGGCTACGGCGTTGAAGGGGTTCGAGCCACCATCCACCGCCGCCACTTCGTTGAAAGTGGATAACGGGCGGAGCAAACTGAGGGTATGCAACCGCCCTTCGGCATTCATTCGATACAGGCGCACCAGCCCATCCAGCACCACATGGAAACCGGCGCAACGATCGCCTTCCGCGAAGATGACCGCACCCGCACTGTACTGATGATAGCGTGCAGCATCCTCGACCAGACGCACATTGCAGTAGGCCAGACCTTCAAAGTAAGGGACTTGTTTCCAGTCAACCTTCATCGCTGCACGGCACCTGTTGACCGATCATGCGACTAAAGAACACGCCCCAGAATCAGCAGCAGCACGATCAGCCCCACCGACAGGACAGCCATCTGACGCAGGTCAGAGATCACATAGCCGTACTGGCTACGCAGTTCGCCTTCGGTCACGATGCGGGTGGGGTGTTCCAAGCGGCTGCGGATGTAGTTTGTATCCATCCGATCCGAGTCCTTATCGCGGTTGCCAGAGCTGCGCGCAGGCTGCAAAGCCGCTTTGCGAACACGGGGCGCTGGCGCAGGGGCGGCAGCACGCGGCGCAGGCGCAGCAGCGGGCGCGGGACTGTCGCCGGAATCCTGCGCGATCTGTTCGCGGGCGCGTGCCAGCGCGTCGGCAGGCAGGTTCGGAGAGGATGAACGATTTTTGCGTTTCGACATAATGATTTCCCCAAATAGGCAGATGTCTGCTGTCACAATACTAGCGCAGGCTATCGGTTGCGCCTATAGTGCGTTTTGCCCTCGTTTACAGATCGTGCGTGGTGTGTCGCAAGCGGGCGACCAGTAGGCGCATCATCTGTAAGGCGAAGAACGGCGTTTGCTGTACCAAGAACTGGAAACGTTTCTCATCCACCGCCACCACCTGACAATCCGTTTTGGCGATAGCGCTGGCGCTGCGCGGGCTGTGGTCAATCAGCGTCATCTCGCCAAAGATGCCGCCCTCGCCCAC
>CAIVEA010000522.1 GCA_903904765.1 uncultured Chloroflexota bacterium | reverse complement strand
TGCTTCGCGCAAGATGGTGGTGAGAAGGGTTCCCGATGCAAAATCCCAAATCTTGATCGTGGTATCAGAACTCGCAGAAGCCACCAGCGTGCCATCGGGGCTGAAGGCCACATCGTAAGCTGGGCCAGCATGCCCCGGTAGCGCTTCGAGCTGGACACCGCTAGACGCACGCCAGAAACAGATCACCCCGCTTTGATCGCCGGATGCCAGATACTGACCATCAGGACTGAATGCGACACTCCATACGGCATCCTTGTGTCCGGTAATCACTTGCGCTGTACCAGTGCGCGTATCCCAGATTCTCAATGTGCCATCTGCACCGCTTGAAGCTAGGTAATTGCCATCCGGGCTGTAGGCCACATCTAACACGGGGCCGTCATGACCTTTCCAAATCATCGTGGGGGTGTCACTGGTCTGGTTCAAATCCCAGATTTGGATCGTGCCATCTTGTCCGGCAGAAGCCAGATGATCGCCTTGTGGCGAATAGGTCACGCCTAGAACGCTGCCTGTATGACCTCTCAATATCCGCATGGGCTGATTAGCTGTCACCAACCAAAGGCGCAGCAGTCCATCTGCATACCCCACAGCCAGCATGTCTGTAATGTCAAAGCCGCTGGAGAAGTAATCGGCGGCAAGGGCTGAACGCGCCTCATTGCCTGCATCTAGTACGTGTTCTACGGCTTTGAGGCGAGCATTCCAGACGCGAGCGATGCCATCGGTGCTGGTCGTAATGACCCTGTTTCCATCCAGATCAAAACGGGCAGTGGTGATCCAGCCCGCCCGGTTATCCAGCTCATCAATCCGGTGGGGTGTCGGAATAGCGGTTGGCACTGCGTTCTGAAGGACAGGTGAGGGTATTGCAGGGCTGTTCGATGATGTGGCACTGGGGGAAAGCGGCGGCGTGCGGTTCTGAAAGAACGAAATCCCGATCACGATAGCGACCAAAAGAACGAATCCGATTACCCCAAAGGTCAACGATGACAACCGACTTGGTCGGCGAAAGGCATCAGTCAAAAGCCTCAACGATGGATTGGTGGAAGGGGTATTGCCATGATTCAGTTTCACGCGGGCTGAAGCGAGAATTTGATTGATTTCATGCCCGGTAGAGGCACGTAAATCTTGATGCTGCCAGAGCAGGTTGAGTAACTGTAACGCGATGTCACGGGAATCAGGTTGGTGATAAAACTGCAACAAATCCCACACAATCGCCATGACATCCCGGTGTGGTGGCAACTGCGGTTGCCGAATCAGTGCTTCTAGTTCATCCAGCGACCACCGCTGTTGTACGCTGTCAGACGGTTTCAAACTAACCGGATAGACACTTTCAGAGGAAGAAGGACGTGTAGGTAACGGTGTGATTGTCGGAGGGATTGTCGGGGTGTCACTTAAAAGCTTTGGGAAGCTGTTTGAATTGCCGGTTTGATTGCCCTGTGAAATCTTTTCTAATTCGGCAGCGATGTGCCGCATGCTGGGAATTCGCGCCGCAGTATCTTTTTGCAGCATTCCTTTGACTAGCGCGGATAGTTCAGGCGGTATTTCTGGTCGAAGAGTCTCCAAATCGGGCGGTGTCTTTTGTAGGATTTCGTTGACCGTCTCGAAAATAGACGTTCCGCCAAACGGTCGTTCTCCGGCCAGCATCTCGAAGAGCATGATGCCAAATGACCAGACATCGGTGCGGTGATCAATCAAGCCGCGATTGAACGATTCAGGGCTGATATAGTCTGGAGTCCCAACCACCATATTTGTCTTGGTGATATGGGGTTTGTCTGACATGAAAGCTGTACCGAAGTCACTTAGGCGGGGGGTGCCATCTTCAGCCAGCAACACGTTGGCTGGTTTGATGTCACGATGGATGACATTGAGGTGATGAGCGCGAGCGAGCGCATCGGCCAATTCAAGTGCAATTGAAATGGTGCGATTGATGGGAAGGCGTGATTGCTGATCGAGCAGATGACGGAGCGAACCCCCACCCACGTACTCCATCACAATGTAATGCTGACCCTGATCTTCTAAAGTCTCCAAAACCTGAACGATATTGGGATGATTCAGCTTGCGTAGAATATCCCCTTCGCGCCAAAACCGTTCCAAGAATTCGGGGGCATCTGCCAAAACACCTGATTTCAGGCTTTTGACCGCAACTTGCCGTCCTGTACGGGTGTCGATGGCGCGATAAACACTTCCCATGCCCCCTTCACCAATGAGGACATCGAGGACATATCCTTTGATCGTTTGTCCGCTGAGATCTGTCACGACAAATGCTCCCTCTGGGAAGTTGTCGCCACTGCTGGGGTGATTCTCGAAAGACTCACGACAGAACAGCGCTCATCTCATCCTGTGCAAAACAAAATGATACCTATATAGTCTTGATGATAACTTTATTTATTGCTTTATGCTACACATTTATCAGTTCAAGTTATGTATTTCCAGCAAGGAACCGCGCATGGCGGTTAGTCTGTGTTGTTCTCGCATCTGTAGTCCGATTCCGATGTGTATGCATGAAGGTATAGCACACATGATGATCCATTCATTTTTCACTGTGCTGAAACATCGCTTATATCGCTGAAATTATAAGTTGTGTAACTTTTTACATTTCATAAAACCTGTTATAATAGTTGTAAGCTGAGATCTGTCATATCCTAAAAGAATTGCACAAACGGCATCCTTGACCTGCGTCTTCTCCTCCACATAATGCTTTCTGAAATAGATACGTCACCATCCTCACTACATCCGGCAAGTCGTCTGACGAGTGAGGCGAACCATGTCCAATCCCCTGACTCCGAAACTGATCCCATTTCTGCTCTGCTTATTCCTCGCATGGGGAACTTTCCCCGTTCGTGCTGCGACGATCATGGTGACCACCACAGGCGACTCTGGTGTGGGTTCGCTGCGAGAGGCGGTCACGAATGCACAGGCAGGTGATACGATTGACTTCGATTCTTCCATCTCAATCACATTGACCGACAACCTGCCACCCATTAGCGTCACCAATCTGACGATCAATGGCAACGGAGCGACGATCAACGGCAGTACTGACATTCGCATTTTCACGGTCGACAGTGGGGCGAGCATTACGATCAATGATCTCACGATGTGACCACCACACACATTCTGAACTTGCGTGCAGCACCCGATGCGAATAGCGCAATACTGAGGCTCGTGCCGTACCAGATGACGCTCAGCGCATTAGCACGTTCTGGCAAATGGTTGCAAGTGGTCTACGGCAGCCAGCAGGGGTGGCTGTCAGCAGGCTACCTGAGGTTGGATGGTGACTGCGGGTAACCGTGGATACACTAGGCACTGATGTGGATCAAGTGACCCGGAATGTAGCCGTATGGCAGACTATGTCTGCGTTCGCGCAGATTCCAGCGCAAGCATTCCGCGTATGTAACAGATTTCCGGTGATTATCGCATGGCTGAGGGGCTGAGAGGCGAAGAAATGAAAAACTGCTGTTAAAGCGGTTTTCAAGGATAATAGCGAATCATAGCCCAGCCCCAATGGGACAGTGGGCTGTCATGGGGGCGAGTCACTTCGTTGAGTTTATAGCTGTACTTCTATTCTCTGCTTTAGATGACCCTGTTCTCACGCATGGCTACTATATCGTTCGGTGAATAGCCTAGTTCGTGCAAAATCTCCTCTGTTTGCTCACCTAAAAGTGGTGGATGGCGATCATACCGGAGTGGTGTTTCAGACATGTGGATCGGTGTCGCAAGCGATTTGAGCGAACCGAGCGTTGGATGTTCAAGTTCAACGATGAAATGACGTTCGAGCAGGTGTGGGTCTGCAAGTGCTTCTGCAACAGTATTAATCTTCCCTACAGGGACATCCGCTTCGCGCAGGAGTAATAACCACGTATCGGCGGTATGTTTACGGAGTGCTTCCCGGACATGGGGCATGAGTGCTTCGTAGTTTCGTACTCGATCGGCGTTCGTTTTGAAGCGCGGATCATCTGCCAGCGACTCCAGTCCCGCAATGCTACAGAATTTGACCCATGTATTATCTGAACCGACACCCAGAATAAACCAGCGTCCATCATTGGCTTGCACAGGTTCATAGGGCGCAATTTGTGGGTGACGGTTGCCGAACTGGACGGGAACTTCTCCGGTTGCAAAATAGGCACCTGCGTAGTTCTCTAGCCACGTCATCTGGCCTTCTTGGAGAGACATATCCAGCATTTGACCGTCGCCCGTTTTGTGACGTGTTTCGAGCGCAGCCAGAATACCGATCGCTGTAAATAAGCCGCAGGTCATATCTGCAATTGGTGTCGGAAAACGCAACGGGCCTTGCCCCGGGTTTCCCGTAATGGACATCACCCCGGATTCGCCTTGAGCCACCAAATCATAACCAAACTGATCTGCCCGCGAGCCAACTCTCCCGTATCCGCTAATGGACGCATAGATCAGGCGAGGGTTTAGAGCATGGAGCGTGTCGTAATCCAATCTGTATTTTTTCAGAGAGGCGTTGGTGGCGATGTTGGTCATAAACACATCTCCACTGGCGATCAGCTTATACAGCACCTCTTGTCCCTGCGGGTGGGTAACATTAAGCGTGATGCTGCGCTTGTTGCGATTCACTGCCAGATAGTAGGTACTTTCGCCACCGATAAATGGCGGCCCCCATGTGCGGGATTGATCTCCGGTGTCGGGACGTTCGATTTTGATGACTTCTGCGCCCAGATCACCTAATATCATCGCGCAGTATGGGCCGGCAAGTGCTTGTGTCTGGTCAATAATGCGAATGCCATCGAGTGGTGTGGGCATGAAAATGACTCACTTTCTAAAGGTTCAACTTCTCAAAAACACTCTTAGAACGGCGGTTATGCGCCCGCAATTAAGCGGGTTTTAGGACGGTTATGTGGGTGTGTGCATCTGCTGGCGATCCGGTGAAGTGGCAATCACCAGAACAATCGCCAATAGCGGCAGCAGCAACCACAGCAAAAAGACGGATGACCAGCCCATTGGTAGTAGAATTCCGACCATCATGCTGCCCAGTGCCCCGCCAATACTGTGTGTAGAATCCATCAGACCTGCAATCATGGAGGTTCCGAGATGGGAATAGAGTAGGGGGACAGCCGATAAGAGCATATTCGTGAGCGCATAGGATGTGATTCCCATCGCGCCCAGTAATAGGATTGCTGTGAGGGTGGACGGCGGGAGGATGAAGGCTAACCCGCGTGCTGCGGCTGCGAGGCCGAGCAAAATGACAATTCGGCGCAGGTTGCTGCCCTTAGCGCGGCGCAAAATTAGATTGTTGAGCCAGATTGTTCCCAGAAGGCCAAATAGAGGAAATACAACGGCTGTCAGAGCCGCTTGATCCAGCGGCAGAGTCTGCGCGATGAAAGTGGGGGCAAAGAGTAGTGCCCCATTGATGAGCGCACCAGCGATCAGAGCTGTGAGTAAGAACCCCCACAAGTGCTTGATGGTTGAACGTAACTGAATTGGCTGTACGGGCGTGGCAACGGTCTGAGTGGGATGGATCGGAGGACAAAACCGCAACCAGAGAAGGCCGATAACGAGCATCAGTAATGGCGGGATAATGAATACTGATTGCCAGTGTCCGCTGCTGAGCAAAAGACTGGTAATCACCCATGTGAGCGTATTGCCAATGATGTAGGACGCTCCCATCACCCCGGCAATCCGTTCGCGCTGATCGGCGGATAAAACAGAGCTAATTGTTCGGAGAATCGGCCCCCATCCCATCGCTTGCAGAAAGCCATTAACGAGCGCCAGTCCAATTAGAATGGGATAGTTGGTCGTGAACGCCATAATGAGGTTTATGACGGTGGAACCTGCAATGCCGAAAAACACCATCCAGCGTGCCTGTATGCGTTCTCCCAACCAACCATTGAAGATTTGCCCTAATGCGTATGTCCAGAGTGTTGCACTTGCAAATACGCCTGATTGCTCCGGTCGCCATCCAAGTTCCGCTTGCATAGCTGGTAGGGCAGTCGCCAGATTGACACGACCAAGATAGTAGCTGGCGTAGGTTAGCCATCCCAACAGCACAACTCGTTTTTGAAGCGTCGACATGACCGTCATGGTGTGGTTCGCTCGTGTTTGTGCTGTGTGAAAGGCTATTTGAGAGATCGGTTAAAGGCTTGGCAGGCTCTGAACCGCGATCCTTCGAGATGGTTGAGCAGCGCAGCATTGAGGCGATCTGGAGTTTGGCTCGCCAGTGCTTCAAAGATTTGCTCATGCTCAAAATGGGTCGCCTCAAAGTCACGATGTGTAAAATGAGGAACCACCAACCGCAGGTATAGATGAACATTGGTTTGCTGGTACAACTGGAACATGCGCGGAGGCCCTCCACGCAGTACTAGGCGTTCGTGGAGCATCTGATCTAGTTTGAGATAGTCCGCCGATACGGCTTGCCAGTCGCGGCGATTGGCTAGATCATCCATTTGTTCGCGCACGGACTGAAAAAAGGCATAGTCTTCCGGCGTAAGGTATTTGAACAAGCAAAGCGCCACATAGAGTTCATAGGCACTTCGCACTTTGTAGGCTTCATCGAGTTTGGGGACATCCACTGGCGCAACAAAGGTGCCGCGGCGGGGGTGAATATAGACCAGACCTTCTAACTCGAGATGGCTGAGCGCGTCTTTGAGGGGGGTGCGGCTAACCTGCATCTGCTGTTCGAGTTCTGTCAGATCCAAACGCTGACCCGGCATGAAATCGTGACTGAGGATGCGCTCACGGATTTGGGCATAAACAACCTCGTTGAGCATGGGGATTGAAACGGGCTTCAAAGCCTTGTTCTGGGTATCCAACTGCTTCACCTATAATGACCGACGACGTGAAAAATCTGAAATTTCACAGGATTTGCGAAACTGTGAGTATGGTAGGCTTTATTAGCGTATATGTCAAGTTTCTGCCCTGTCTCTTGCCGAATTCTATGTATAGGGGAGGCGAAAAGGGGATGATGGGGCAGCATGTCAGCAATTTGTTGACAAATATTCAATCAGTGCTATCCTAAACCTGCAACAGAAATTTTAGATTTCTTATCCCAAAAGTGATATTATGCGTCAAGTGGGTATCGAGATTTTCTACTGGTTGACGAATTGGTCTGATGAGCAAAAGAGTGCCTTTGCAACGGCACATCGTATCGGGTTCGATGCAGTGGACATTTCACTCATATCTGGGCCAGATACGCCGATTGCTGCTATGCGTGCTGAGCTTGACCAATATGGATTGAACGTATTTGCCAGCATGGGGCTTCCGCTGGATAAAGATATTACCAGCCCGGATGAAGCGACCCGTCAAAAGGGTATTGAGTATCTGAAAAGGTGTGTCGAAACGGCTGCAAAATTGGGCAGTCCTATATTGGGTGGGTTGCCTTACGTCCCTTGGTTGCATTTTCCCCCAGATCGTGATCTCCGTCCGTACTATGAGCGCAGCGCAAAAGCCATCCAATCAGTCGCCGCCACTGCAAAAGATCAGAATATCACGCTCTGTATCGAGATTATCAATCGCTTTGAAACCTATATTTTCAACACCGTAGCCGAGGGGTTGGACTATCTATCGCTCGTCAACCATCCTTCGGTCAAACTCCAACTCGACACCTACCACATGAATATGGAAGAAGATCATTTGCCTGCTGCAATCCTACTAGCGGGTAGCAAGCTAGGCCATTTTCATTGTGCGGATAGCAACCGCAAACCACCCGGCGGTGGGCATATCCGGTGGGCAGAAATCAAGCAAGCACTAGATACGGTTGGATATGGTGGCCCGCTGGTTATTGAGTGTTTCCCGAATCCTCAATCTGAAACCGGACGCACGGTGAACACATGGCGGTCACTGGTGGCTGATGAGGATGGTGATGTGGCACGGGCGCTGGCTCTGCTGCGGCATGAGGTTGCTTGAAACAACTGTGGGGGTGCAATCGCTGAAACAGCGTTGTCCATATTGGTGAAAGTGTGAGTGGGGAGTGGGCGATGGATTGAACTGCTGAAAATGTTCGTCTGCAATGAACCCGTGATGAAGAAATCTAAGGAGAATTACTGTGTTTGATATGAAACGCATGACCCTCATTTTGGTGGTGCTCATGATGCTGGTTCTGAGCACGACAGCCGCACAGGATTCGGATGAATTGTTGGGTGAAGTTCCCGGATATGCTACATGGGCTGATGTGCTTGCGGCTGCCAAAGGCACGACCGTGAACTGGCACATGTGGGGCGGTTCGGACAAGATCAACAGTGATGTGGACAATGACATTGGTGCGCGTGTACAGGAGCTATATGGCGTTACCCTGAATCGCGTACCGCTGGTTGATACTGCCGATGTGGTCAACAAGATTCTTGATGAATCGGCTGCGGGTGTGAAGACCGGGTCGGTTGACCTGATCTGGATCAATGGCGAGAATTTCCGCACGTTGAAAGATGCTAGTTTGTTGTACGGTCCATGGTCAGAATCGATTCCGAATGCCAAATTCGTGAATTGGGCAGACCCGTCATTGGCGTTTGACTTTGGTACACCGGTTGAAGGCTATGAATCGCCGTGGGGACACGCGCAGTTTGTCATGGAATACAATACGGCGCTGGTGGGTGATGCGCCTCCCAAGACATTTGAAGATTTGGCAGCATGGGTGGAAGCGAACCCCGGTTTGTTCACCTATCCGGCGATCCCCGATTTCACCGGCAGCGTGTTCCTGCGCCATGTGTTTTACTGGGCAGCGGGCGGCCCCGAAGCGTTCCTCGGCCCGTTCGATCAGGCTGTGTTTGACCAGTATGCCCCGAAGGTTTGGGAATACTTGAATGGGCTGGAGCCGAACCTGTGGCGTTCTGGCGAAACTTATCCCGAAGCCTCGGTGCTGACCGATCTGCTGGCTAATCAGGAAGTCGCCTTCAATATGGGCTATGGCCCCGGTAATGCTGCCAGCAACATCCTCGAAGGCAAATACCCCGAAACGATCCGTACTTTTGTGTTCGATACGGGCACGATTTCCAACAACAACTTCGTGACCATCCCCTTCAATGCTCCGAATCCAGCGGGCGCAATGGTGATTGCTAATTTCATGCTGAGCGAAGAATTCCAGTTGAAAATGAGCGATCCCACGAAGTGGGGCTGGCTGTCGCCGATTTCGCCGACTGTGTACTCGAGCGACTTCCAGGCGGCTGTTGCGGCGTTTGAGCGTCATCCTGCTACGCTGTCCACAGAAGAACTGGCCGCTGCTGCGCTCCCGGAACCGCCGGCTGCGTGGGTGACGGCGATGGAGCAGGGTTGGATCGAAAACGTTCTGCAAAAGTAAGCCGGTAGAGGTTTCCGCAATACGTTAGAGAACAACG
>CAIVEA010000521.1 GCA_903904765.1 uncultured Chloroflexota bacterium | reverse complement strand
CGTCGGCATCGTTGCTGGCGACCACATGCTTGGCAACGCTCTTAACATGTGCGGAAGCGTTGCCCATCGCCACGCCAATCCCCGCCAGTTGCAGCATTTCCACATCATTTTCTGCGTCGCCAATCGCCAGCACCGCACTGGCCGACACGCCCATTTCTTTAATCAACTGCTTCACGCCGTAGCCTTTGGAAACGCCCGCCGGCAGAATTTCCAGCATATCGGGGATGCCCACTTGCAGCAGGCCGGCGCGATTCTGAATCTGCATACCCAGTTGCCAGCGCAGGGCGCTCACCGCCCGACCATCTCCCGGCTTGGTAATCAGCATCTTGTGAATGCTCATGTTATCGAGGATGTTTTGCAGCGGCCCCACCCGTTCGGGTTCGGGTTCATGATAGTCCACCGTTAACTGCTGCATCCGTTTGCTGATCTCGCGCACCAGAATCCGGTCACGACTGTACACCGCCACCTGAAACCCGCGATCTTCCGCAAACGTGAGAATCTGGCGCACCAGCGACTTATCCATCGTCGTCTCAGTCAACAACGTCCCATCAGCGCGGTAGATCGTCGTTCCTTGATTGAAGACACCCGGCGTTTTGAGTTTCAACTGATCTATGACCACCTGAGCGCCCCGGATGGATTTGCCAGTGGCGATCACCACCTGCACGCCCTTTTCCATAGCAGCCTTCAGCGCCTTGCCGGAACGTTCGCCAATCTGATGGTTGCTGTCGAGCAGCGTGCCATCCAGATCAACCGCGATCAACTTAATTTCTGCCTTGCTCATGCCTATCCTTTATCCCACTGACTTCACTGGACTACGATGTTATACGACGGACACGCTGCTGTGGTCGCCCACATTCATCTTCAGCGACTTGGGCTTCTCGTCACTGTGCTGAAGCGTGACAGATCGCCCGATCAAACTATCCTGCAACCGCGACCCCAAATCACTCAAACTGCTGTTCTCCAGCACAATGCTGCGCTCGATCTCGCAATTGGTGACGCGCACGTTGTAGTAAATGCTGGTGAACGGCCCGACATAGCTGTTCTCGATTACCGTGTTTTCGCCGATGATGGTCGGGCCGCGCACGGTGCTGTTGATGATCTTCGCACCGCGTTCCACTGTCACGCGGCGGTCTACCTGCGAATTTTCGATGATCGCGTCCGGCGAAATGGTCGGGGTCAGTTCTTCCAGCACCAGACTGTTCGCTTCCAGCATGTCGTTGGGCTTACCAGTGTCAATCCACCAGCCCTTATGCACATGCGGGTACACACTGCGTCCAGCATCAATCAACCACTGAATTGCATCGGTAATTTCCAATTCACCGCGCCACGACGGCTTGATGCTGTTCACAGCTTCCCAGATGGTGGGGTCGAACATATAGATGCCCACCAGCGCCAAATTGCTCGGCGGGTTCTTGGGCTTCTCGATGAGCTGTTCGATGCTACCGTCAGGGCGCAGCTTCGCCACGCCGTAAGCCGAGGGATTCTCGACTTCCTTCAGCACGATCTGGCTATTCCAATCGCTATGCGCGAAATCGCTGATGAGTTGCCCGATTCCGCCCTGAATTACATTGTCGCCGAGAAACATCACGAAACGTTCATCACCGAGGAAATCGCGTGAAATCTTCACCGCATGTGCCAGCCCATCCGGGCTTTCCTGCGGGATATAGGTCAGCTTCACGCCCCACTTACTGCCGTCCCCCAGCACTTCGCGGATTTGCGGGCCGGTCTGCCCGATGACCACGCCAATCTCATCCACGCCAGCATCACGGATCGAATCGATCACGCGCACCAGCACGGGCTTATTGGCAACCGGAATCAACTGCTTGGCATTGGTATAAGTCAGCGGATACAGGCGCGTGCCTTTACCGCCACTGAGAATCAGGCCCTTCATTCGCGCTTTTCCCCTTTGTTTGCTGGAAACGGATTAAGCCTAAAATGCCATGATTCGGCTTGCAAAAGGCTAACAGCTATCAGCGAGCGGTCAACAACCACATCGCTGCCAACATCACCAGCAGCAATCCCACCATGACCGCCATCCAACGCAAGCCGCCCGTCATAGGGGGCAACGCATCGAACGAAGGCGCAGTCTTTGGCAGCCTATCCCACGCTTCCAGTGCCTCCGCGTCGGGGTGAAGATCGTCATTCATCACGCACGAACACCCTAATAGCGCACATTGTCTTGCGGCGCATCGCTCAACACTGCACCCACCACGCGCACATGCACGCGCTCCAGCGCCTCCCGCGCCCGCGCTGTATGATCGCGGCGTGTCTTGCCAGCCCGCACCACCAGCAGCGCCCCATCTAGCTTGGAGACGAGCAGCGCCGCATCCGTCACCGCCAGCACAGGCGGCGCATCGAACAACACATAATGCGCCCGCGCCTTCAGCACGCCAATCAGCGCATTCATGCGCTGGCTGCTCAACAGGTCGGCGGGGTTAGGCGGCAGCGAGCCAGCGGGTAGAATGCTCAGGTTATCCACAGGGCCGGCCACCAGCGGCGGATTCGACATCGCCACATCGTCCAACATCATTGTGGTCAGCCCGCGCTCGTTGGCGATGCCCCACAGCGAATGTTGTGCAGGACGGCGCAGGTCGCAATCCACCACAATCGTGCTGTGACCACTCTGCGCGAATGTCACCGCCAGATTCGCCACAATCAGGCTTTTGTCCTCGCTGATGGCGGGAGAAGTCACCATTAACGTGTGCAGCAGGTTTTCCACGCTGCTAAACATCAAGTTCGTCCGCAGGGTGCGGTAGGCTTCTGCCACCGCCGAACGCGGATCACTCAGGGTCATCAACGGACTGCTGCTCATAGGGTGCGCCCCTCCTGTATCCTGTGATTAATCGTTCTTAGGGATGCTCGCCAGAACAGGGATTTCTAACGCCCGTTCCATGTCTTCACGGCGGCGCACCACGTTGCTTTCCAAATATTCCAGCACAAACACCACCACACCGCCCACCAGCAGCCCCAGCAAACCGCCGGCCAGCGCATTAATCGTAGGGCGCGGGCGCAGCAGACTATAAGTGGGATTGTCTTGCAGATTGGCGTTCACCTGATCTTCGCGCCGCACCTTCTGATTTTCGACGTTACGGAACTCCACCAACTGTTCGCCCCACGCTTTCGCCACGCGGTTCGCCAGTTCACCATCCGGCAAATCCACGCCAATCTCAATCGAAAGGGTGAGCTGGTTGGGAACAATCGTCACGTTGCCCTTCAACACATCAGGACGCATATCCAGTTGCAGCGCGTCAATCACTTTGGCAGCAGTGAAGGTGCTGTCGAGGTACAGGCTGAGGTTGTTGAGCAACAAACGGCTGGATTCGGTCAGACTGTAGTCAATACGTGCCGGCTGAATCAGCACTTTCTGCGTGGAACGATAGATCGGCTGTTGCTGCGTACTCAGGAAAAATGCGCTTCCGGCAGCCAGCGCCGCCACCAGCAGCATAATCCATCCGCGCCGCCACAACACCCGCCCGTAATCTAGCAAATTCATATACGCTCGCTCCCGTATGGGCTGCCCGCCAGCGCCGTCTTCAGCGCGGGGCAGCGGACGAGTCACTATAGGTTCGCCAACAGCGAACCGCAAAACGTCATTCTACCACGTCCGCATCTGAATTCGAGACTGCTCCTTTCAACCGTAGGTCAAACGCCCTTTCACAGCGCCACCTGTTCAAATCCGCTGGAATCCAGCCGGGCAGCGATCTGGCGCAGCGGTTCACCCGTTTCAGGATGGGGCACCTCCGGCGCAATTTCCGCCAGCGGGACGGTGATATAGGCATAAAGCAATATGCCGGGGTCTGGTACACGCCACGGCTTAGAGCCAAACTCCAGCACGGCGCTGCCCCACAGCACAATATCCAGATCAATCGGATGCGGCATGCGCGGTGGGGATGGGTCGCGCACGCGCCCCATCTCATGTTCGATGGGGCGCAGCACATTCAGTTTGAACGTCAGCGGCGTATGCATCGTCTGCACACAGACCGCCATATTGACGAAAGACGGCAACGCAGCACTACTGCCTTGCGGCGAGGTGCGATAGGCGCTGGAAACCGTCACCACACGGCAGGCTGCACTCAAGTGTTCCAGCGCCAGCCGCAAATTGGCCTGCGGGTTCAAGTTAGAGCCGAGCGAGAGATAGGCCGTTGTGACAGCATTCATCAGCCGCGCCTCCTCCGATAAAAACAGCCGAATAACACGCGATGATAGAGGCTACACGCCTTCACAGGTTGAGAAATTTATGAGATAGGACATTTCCTAAACGGAAGTAGAGTATACTGTGTACCATTCACTGACCCCAAAGCGCCCTTCAGACCCGCAGCATGAGGCTGCACTAGATCGAAGGACAGGCCATGAGCAAATCGAACGGACGACATCCACCTGCGGGAGATGATGCCCTCTCCACCATCAACGGAAAACTGCAATCGGCGGATTTCCTCAAATCCTTTGAACTGGACTTCGCACCTGTAGACCGTCCGCGCATCGAAGCGGCGACCAGCACCATCTTACAAGCAGTAGGCGAAGACATTCACCGCGAAGGGCTGCTTAACACGCCCCACCGGGTCGCCAAAATGTACGAAGAAATGCTGGATGGCTACCGCACCGACCCCGCCAAGCTCATCAACGATGCGATCTTCAACGTGGACTATGACGATATGGTGATCGTCCGGGACATCGAGTTCACCAGCCTGTGCGAACACCACATGCTGCCCTTCCTCGGTCATGCCCATGTCGCCTACATCCCATCCGGCAAAGTGGTCGGCCTCTCCAAAATCCCGCGCATCGTGGATATGTTCGCCCACCGTTTGCAGGTACAGGAGCGCATGACACAGCAGATCGCCCATTTCATTCAGGATGTTCTCAACCCGCGTGGCGTGGCGGTGGTGCTAGAAGGCAAGCACATGTGCGCCATGATACGCGGCGTGGAAAAACACAACACCAGCATGACCACCAGCACCATGCTCGGCGCATTCCACGAGCAGGCGGCTCTTCGCAGCGAATTTATGGCGCATCTGGCGCGGCGCAGCGGTTTCAGCCTGTAGGCAGCGCCCATACACCAACTTGATTTTGCACTTTGCGCGTGCTATAGTGCCGACGAACAGGTGAAAAAGCCTGTTTCAACAACATACAGTGCTTGCAAACAGCACTCATCAGGAGCAGTGGAGGGAAACGGCCCGTTGAAACTGCGACAACCCCCAAAGCGTTGGGAAGGTGTCAATTCCGTCAGAGGTCACACTCTGGAAGATGAGCGTCAAACGTTGGTGATACGCGCCTCTTCTATTCCAGAGAGGCGCTTTTCGTTCGTTAGCGAATTGCTATGGCAGCCCAGCAGGAGCGTACATCAGTGGGCAACACGACTTTTACGACTTCCCCCCGGTATTTCTTCACTTCGGAGTCCGTCTCCGAAGGTCATCCCGACAAAATGTGTGACCAGATTTCGGACGCGGTGCTGGATGCCATCATCGCCAAAGACCCGAATGCCCGCGTAGCCTGCGAGTGTTCCACCACCACCGGCCTCGTGCTGGTGATGGGCGAAATCACCACCAGCACCTATGTGGACATCGAAAAACTGGTACGCGAAACCGTCCGCAACATCGGTTACACACGCGGCAAATACGGCTTCGATGCCGACACTTGCGGCGTGATCGTCTCCATTAAAGAACAGTCCGGCGATATTGCGATGGGCGTGGACAAAGCTCTGGAAGCCAAAGAAGGCAAGATGAGCGAGGCCGAAATCGAGGCCACCGGCGCGGGCGATCAGGGCATGATGATCGGCTTCGCCTGCGACGAAACCCCCGAACTGATGCCGCTGACTATCTCGCTCTCGCACAAGCTCACCCGCCGTCTGGCGGAAGCCCGCAAAAGCGGCGAACTGCCGTGGCTGCGCCCGGATGCCAAGAGTCAGGTCACGGTAGAATATGCCTTCGGCAAGCCCAAGCGCATTGATACCATCGTCATCTCCACCCAGCACGCGCCGGAAATCAGTCAGGAAGAAATCCGCGCGGCCATCATCGAGCATGTCATCAACACCGTCATCCCACACGAACTGGCGGATGCCAACACCCGCATCTTCGTCAACCCCACCGGACGCTTCGTCACTGGTGGCCCGCTGGGCGACTCCGGTCTGACCGGACGCAAAATTATCGTGGACACCTACGGTGGCGTGGCACGTCATGGCGGCGGCGCGTTCTCCGGCAAAGACCCGACCAAGGTGGATCGCAGCGCGGCGTATATGGCGCGGTATATCGCCAAGAATATCGTGGCTGCGGGCATCGCCACCCGCTTTGAGCTTCAGGTATCGTATGCCATCGGCGTGGCACAGCCCACTTCGCTGGCCGTCGAAACCTTCGGCACGGGCGCAATCCCGGACGAACAGATTGACGCGCTCATCCGCAAGCACTTCGACATGCGTCCGGCAGCCATCATCCGTGACCTCGACCTGCGCCGCCCGATCTATCAGCAGGTGGCCGCTTACGGTCACTTCGGGCGCGACGACATCAACGTGCCGTGGGAAAAGACCGACAAGGCCGAGCTGCTGCGCCGCGACGCGGGCCTGTAGTCCCCGTTCAGACGGTTCATGCACACTCAATCCCCCGACTTGATCGGGGGATTTTTATTTGGATTGATAATTGTTGGAAATCCATTTGCTACACGACAAAGCACTGGTGTATAGTCTGAATAAGCTCTGTTATATCCGGTGATCGTGGGCGACGTTGCTGCACCCCGTTTCACCGTCCGGTTTTGCCAAGCACACCTGTCTGTTAGGGGGATGACATGAAGAAACTCGGTACGATACTGTGGCGTTTTATGGTGATTTTTTCGTTCACCGTGAACGTGATTCTGGTCATCGTCCTCGTGGCTGTGCTATTGCTGATCTTCGACATCAAGCGCAACATCGCGCAACCGCTGATCGAAGGGCTGCACAGCAGTTTCGTGGGGCTGAACGACTCCACAATTGACTGGACAATTCCGGTGCGGACGAGCATCCCGCTGGATACCAGCATCCCCCTCAACACCAGCATCCCGCTGAACACCGATACCATCGTCACCCTCACCGATGATGTGGCGCTGACCGTCTCCGCCAACATCACCCTACCGGGAGTGGGCAACCTGAATAACGCGGTGGTGGCGCTGTCGCTGCCCAAAGGCTTAGAGCTACCCGTCCATCTTGATCTGAGCGTACCCGTTAACTTGGACGTTCCGGTTGATCTGGACGTGCCGGTATCGCTGGATGTCCGTGCGGTCATTCCATTGGGACAAACGCAACTGCACGATCCGGTGGATAACCTGCGCCTGCTGTTCGAGCCGCTGGTGCGGATACTGGGCAACCTGCCGGATAACTTCAGTGAAGTGGGCGATTTCGCGGGTCAAATCCTCAGCGGTAACGCGCCCAATCTGTTAGCCGACACGCCTTACAGCCTGAAACCGTGGCCGGGTTACTCGATGACGGCTGGCCTGAACTACACGCTGGCGAACGAAACCATCCCGCCGCAGAACATCCCGCTGATGACGGGCATCATTCCGCAGGGTGGCATTCCGGCGCTCGATCAGGCACTGCGCGGCAACCAGTATCCGAACAGCGATCCGGCGCAAGTCAACGCACAGGCCGAAGCCAGCCTGCAAGCGCAGGGGGTGTCGCCACAGTATTACGATGGCTCGTATGCAGGAAGCGTCGCCAGCCCGCGCCAGTTAGCCCAGTCTGGTGTGCTGCCGGCCACGCCCGAACCCGCCCCCACCCTGCCACCCACGCCCGAACCGGGTGCAGATATGGGCATCATCTCCACACCTGTACCGGGCGGATAGCAGAAATTAGATAACCTATGAGTTGAACCTCTATCACCTGTTATATTAGGTGATAGAGGAACATTTCCCAAGGTAATCGAGGGAATAGAGAAAATGCCCATCTCTCATGGTAAACATTGCAATGTCCGAGTACACCCCGTATCTTGTCAAAGTTGTGGTCAACAGGTTTACCAATTCACATGCGATCATGGTTGTAATGTATTTTTTGACTCTTTGGGAGAACCTTGGCCTATACATCATTGTTACGGATTACATAT
>CAIVEA010000520.1 GCA_903904765.1 uncultured Chloroflexota bacterium | reverse complement strand
GTCGTATACCACGCCGGCCAGCGCCCCGGCTGTCGTGCTGGACAGCGGCACAATCGCGGCTGCCGAGGGGGATTTGATCGTGGGACTGGATGTGCGGGGCGCGGCGCTGTGGCGGGTGCGCGCCGAAGGGCAGATCAACCGCCTCGCGGCACTCCCCGGTGATCGCGTGGCGGCACACACCGTCAGCGGGCAGGCGCTGGTGCTGCAAGGCGGGCGCTATGCAGCGGTGTGGAACGTGGAGGGCGCGTCCGAGCCATTCCTGCTGGCGGGTGAAACGCTGGTCTTTCGCACAGCGGAAGGCGGCCTCGCCGGATACGATGCGGCGGGGGCGCTGCTCTGGTCGGCGGTGACGGCTGCGGGCAGCACGCTCATCAGCGCGGACGAAGGTGTGGGCGGGCGCGTGGGCGTGGTGCTGCAAACGCCCTCCGGCGGGCAGTTCCGCGTGCTGGATAGCGGCGGGCAGGCGCTGGTCGAAATCCCGCTGGCGGGTGTGCCGTTGGCCTCCCCCGCGCCGGATGGGAGCTGGTGGCTGGTGCTGGGCAGCGATCTGCTGCGCGTGGCCGGCCCCACACCGCAACCCATCGCGGGCGGACTGCCCGCCGCCGCCAACGGCGCTGTCCTGCGCGTGGATGGGGGCGGGAACGCCTTCTGGTATCCCAACGACAGCGCCCATACCCTGCTGGCGCTGGATAACGCGGGCAACACCCGCTGGCAGATCGCGCACCGCACCGCCCAACCTGCCGCGCCGCCGCTGCTGGCTGTCGGGAACGGCTGCCTGCTGTACACGCTGGATGCGGACGGCGTGTTCAGCGCCTACCGCGCCGCCGATGGCACACTCGCCGCGCAGATCACGCTGTATCCGGGCGGCAGCCGCGCCATCAACCCTTCGGCCCGTGCCTTGCGGGTGGACGGCGCAGAGCAGGTCACAGTGTCGGCGGGGTATCTGTCGCAGATCACGTTTAACGGCAGCGCGTGGTGTACGACGGGCTGAAACGGGCAAACCTTTGACGCGCCTAATAATTCCATGAGTAGACTGCGCCGCCCTTCGCACACTTGTGGTACAGTCTTAACCATGATTGTGATGATCGGGGCGGCTGCATGCTGGTCGGCCTCAACAGGAGTTTTCCCGTGAAATGGTTTTTACTGCTGACTCTGGTGTTCTTGACGGCGGCTTGCGGCTCGACAGTCGCGCCAGTCAAATCGTTCACCAAAGGCGACGAACTGGCCTATTACGACTTTTCGCAGGCAGGTAGCTTTGAAGAAGGCTCGTATGCCGATGGCAAAGCCCGCCTCGAAATCCGCGACGGGCGCTACCATATTGACCTCGCGGAAGGCGATAACGAATTCTGGTACGGACAGTGGGGCGAAAGCCTGAGCGATGTGGTAGTGGATGTGGAAACCCGTCAATCTACCGAAAGCGTGAACACCATCTACGGCGTGGCCTGCCGGATGCGCGGCGCAGTCGGGCAGGTTGTACCCGCCAGCGATACTGCGCTGAACGATCTGGCGGCGCAGACCGACGATGGTGCGGTGTTGGCGCAGGCCGAAGCGACTGCCGAGGCCACCAGCGAAGCCACCGCCGAAGCAACGAGCGAGGCTACCGCCGAGGCAACGGCTGAAGCGACTGCCGAAGCCACCAGCGAAGCCACCGCTGAAGCGACGGTCGAAGCACCGAGCGATTCGCTGATGCTGAACAACGGCGATGGCTACCTGTTCCTGATCGAAGGCAGCGGACGCTTTGCCATCATGCGCTCACGCGGGCGCAGTATCACGCCGCTGGTGGACTGGACGACCAACGCCGCCATTAAGACGGGCGCTGCCGAAAACCGCATCCGTGCCGTGTGTGCGGGGACGTATCTGGCGCTGTACATCAACGGCGAATTTATGGGCGATGCCAGCGACGACACCTACACACGTGGACAGGTGGGCATGGTGGCCGCCGCTGCCAGTAACCTCGGCATTCAGGTGACGTTCGATAACCTATCGGTGTCCGAAGCGAAAGCCGGCTAACCCCTCGGAGTGATGCCGGATGCTCGAAGCCGATCCCGTCCTCGGTAGATATATCGCCAATTACCCCAGTGACCGCCTGCGCCTGCTCGTTCCAGCGGCAGCGGTGGTGCTGGGGATTGGCGTTTTGCTCAACTACACGGTGGCTGAGATGCAGCCCTTCGGCCCGGCGCTGACCGTGCTGCTGACCGCCGCTGTCTCGCTGGCGACAGGCTGGCGCACGCTGCACTTCTGGAACCGCGAGGTCATCCTGTATGAAACTGGTTTCACCTACCGCGAGGGCGGGCGCACCGTGTACTTCATCTACGAGGAAATCGCGGCCATCCGGCAGCAGGGCGAACAGTTAGCCTATTTCGGCGGCCTCATCCGGCGGGCAGTCTACCGCTTCACGCTGGTGACGATTCGCGGCGAAACGCTCATGCTCGACAATCTGTACCTGCATGTAGATCGGCTGATCGCGCACATCGAACGGCAGGTGTACCCCCGGCTGGAAGCGGCTATCCAGAAGCGGTTGGCGGCGGGCGAGGCCGTGCCATTCAGCGCCAACCTGCGCCTGAGCGCGGCGGGGCTGCTGTCGGACGCGGGTGAACTGGCATGGGCAGAGTATGGCGGCGCGCAGGTGGCGAACGGCACGCTGCGACTGCTGCGCGGCGGCGAAACGTGGCTGGCGCTGCCCTTGCCACAGGTGGATAATATCCCCGTGCTGCTTAATCTGCTGCGTACCCACAAGTCTTAACTTGCCCGTTGTACCATCCACAGGTTATAGTTTTCCCCATATAAGTTTCTTTAGATTGCTTCATTTGAGTTAGGAATAGGATGATGTCGGCTGCGGACGCTGTAGAACTGCCGGAACTAACCCCCCAAACGTATCTCAACCGCGAAATTGCATGGATTGAATTCAACCGCCGCGTGCTGGCGCTGGCGCAAGATGCCACCCTGCCGCTGCTGGAGCGCATCAAGTTTTTGGCGATCTTCAGCAACAACCTTGATGAGTTCTACATGGTGCGCGTGGCATCGGTGCATGACAAGCTCAAAGCCGGCCTGCCCAGCAACCGCCCGGACGGTCAGCAACCGGGGACGCTGCTGGCGGACATCCGCAGCCACGTCATCGAACTGTTGCAGCAACAGCGGACGACCATGCGTGCCGTGTTCGATCTGCTGGCGGAACAGGGTGTGCTGGTGACGCGGGTGACCGATCTGAACGCTGAACAACAGACCGCCGTGCATCACTATTTTCAGGAAGAAGTGTTCCCGGTACTCACGCCACTGGCGGTAGACCATGCCCGCCCGTTCCCCTTCATCTCCAACCTCAGCTTGAATCTGGCGGTGTGGCTGAAGCGTTCCAACGGGCATTCCCGCCACCCCGAATTTGTGCGAATCAAAGTGCCGGATGTGCTGCCCCGTCTGGTAGACGTAGGCAAGCTGACCCGCCGATACGGGAACGACACGCCTACCAAAGATGTGTTTGTGTGGCTGGAAGATGTCATCTCGGAACATCTGGGGGCGCTGTTCCCCGGCATGAAAGTGGTGGAGCATTTCCCGTTCCGCGTGACGCGCAACGCCGATATTGACTACGAACAGGAAGAAGATAGCGTTGGTGATGTGAGTTCGCTGGTGCAGGAAAGCCTGCGCGAACGGCGTTTCGGCTCGGTGGTGCGCCTGAGCGTACCGGATAACATCAGCGAACGCACGCTGAACCAGCTCATCTTCCAACTGAAGGTAGACCCCGACCGCGACGTGTATCTGATTGATGGCGCACTGGGGGCGAGTGCCCTGTTCGAGCTATCCGGCATTGACCACCCGGCACTCAAATACCCGCCCTTCATCCCGCGTTTGCCGGCTGTGCTGGCGGACAAAGACATCTTCAGCGCGATTCGCAGCGGCGATATGCTGCTGCACCATCCGTATGACTCGTTCAAGCCCGTCGAGGACTTCTTCCGCGCCGCCGCCCATGATGATAATGTGCTGGCGATCAAGGCCACGCTGTACCGGGTGGGCAAAAAATCGCCCATCGTCGAAGCCCTGCTGGAAGCCCGCGACAACGACAAGCAGGTGGCCGTGCTGGTGGAACTGAAAGCCCGCTTCGACGAGGAGAACAACCTCGAATGGGCGCGGCAGTTGGAACATAAGGGCGTGCATGTCACCTACGGCGTGGAAGAACTGCCGATGAAAACCCACGCGAAGGTGGCGCTGGTCGTGCGCCGCGAGGCCGACGGCGTGCGCCGCTATGTGCATCTGGGGACGGGCAACTACAATGCCGGAACCGCCCGCATGTACAGCGATCTGTGCGTGCTGACCTGCAACCCGGAGATCGCGGAAGATGCCTCACGCCTGTTCAACCGCCTGACGGGATACGCGCCTTCGACCAGCTATAACCGCTTGCTGGTGGCCTCCGAATATCTGCATGAGCAGTTGAGCGCCCTGATTGATAACGAAATTGCCGCCGCCCACGCTGGCAAACCCGCCCGCTTGATCTTGAAGATGAACCAGCTTGAAGAAGATGTGATGATCCAAAAGCTGTATCAGGCTTCGCAGGCAGGCGTGCGCGTGGATTTGATCGTGCGCGGCCTGTCGTGCCTCGTCCCCGGTGTGCCGGGGTACAGCGAGAATATCCGCGTCCTCAGCCATGTCGGGCGCTACCTCGAACACAGCCGCATTTTCTATTTCCAGAACGCCCGCGCCGACCAGCGTATTTACATGGGCAGCGCCGATCTGATGCGTCGCAACCTGTACAACCGCGTGGAAGTGGTGTTCCCGGTGCTGGATGCCGGCCTGCAAAAGCGGGTGTTGAGCATTCTGGCGACCTACCTGCGCGACAATCACTCCGCGTGGGAGATGCAAACCGACGGCAGCTACACCAAGATTCAGCCCGCGCCGGGTGAGGATGTGGTGGACTGTCAGAGCGCCTTCATGGAGGACAGCGCAGGACTGGGCATCCTGCCGTAAAATTCAAACCCTCACCCTGTAGTCCCTCTCCCTCATGGCGAGGGACTTCAAAATCGTGTAATTCTCTGACTCCCCTTCACCCTGAGCGAGAAGGGTGAAGGTGCTTTCGGCGGGGCGCGGAACAGGCTATAATTACGAGTAACCAGCACACGGGGGATCGGGTCATACCATC
>CAIVEA010000519.1 GCA_903904765.1 uncultured Chloroflexota bacterium | reverse complement strand
CGTGGTGGGGACGTAGATCACGCCCTGATTGATTGTTTCACCAGCCAGATGACGGGCTACTGCGTCGGCAGTCGCCGCGCCGATGCCAGCGAAGTCCTGCGCGACTGAGGCTTCAAAGTTGCCACCGGCAGCGATGGCATCCCGAGCTTGCAGGTTCGCATCAATGCCCACGATCACGATGCCTTCGTTCTGACGACCAGCGGCTTCAATAGCCTGAAGCGCACCCAGTGCCGGCTGATCCCATGCGGCCCACACGGCCTTGATGCTGCCCGGTTCGGGATTCGCTGCCAGAACCGCTTCCATCTTGGCACGCGAGTCGGCGATACCGCCATCGGTTACATCCGGGGTGATGCGGTCAATGATCTGGATGTCGGGGTTGTTGGCGAAGATCGCATCGGCAATGATGCCGCGCTTCTGCACGGGGGGGTACGGGTCGAACACGAACATGACCACGCCGCCCGCACCACCGATACGATCTACCACGTAGGTCGCGGTTTCGGCGGCCATCGCGTAACCGTTGCTGGTCACGTTGGTGACGAGCAGGGCATCCGCGCCTGCGTCCATGCCAAAGACGGGGATACCGGCATCGGCGGCGGTCTGCAAACCGGCGCTCACCTGCGCGGGGTCTACATTGATGACGATGGCATCCACACCCTGATTGACCACATCTTCGATGCGGCTGATGACGGCGGCCACATCGCCCGCCGTATCAATCACGTTCACTTCCCAACCCTTTTCAGTGGCGGAAGCCTGAAAACCTTCGACGAGGAATTGCGTGCCGGGCTGCGCCAGATACGGGGTGATGACGGCTACGCTGGGCGCATCTTGTGCGACCACGACAGTCCCCATCAGCGAGAGGGCGGCGACTACCAGAACGACCATGAACAAGGCAACACGTCGCATTACTATTGCTCCTTAGTTTGTCTACTTGAAATGTACAGGAATCAGATATTGCAGAGCATGAAATTAACATACAAAGCAGCATCTCGCAAAATTCATCGTGACAAAATTGAAATTCCCCGTATCATCTGTAATATTCGTTCATCAGCCTTTTCTAAGGGGACTATTCATGCGGCTTGCGAAAGCGATTCTACTGGTTCTGATATTCATGGCGACGACGGTCATCGGGTTCGCACAGAGCGATGAGGGCGATCAGCCCACGCTACTGGTCTATAGCTCGGTCAAGCAACTGCTCAGCGGAGATGTGACCGATGGCATCCTCATTCCCGAAGTAGAGGGCCATCTTGAACATTACGCGCCGGAATGGGCGGTGATGGGTGTTGGCACGACTAACAACGAAATGCGGAACGGCGAACTCATGCCGGATGGCACGGCGGAACTCGTCCATTACTGGTGGGTAGACCCGTCGAGCGAAGGTCAGAATCAGGTGGTTGATCTGGGTATCCTACTTAACCCCGTTGCCACCCCTGAACCGGATAAGATGGATGTTCCCCTGCTGAATTTCGAGCCGGAGTTTCCGTTCTTGGCGCTGGCGATTGCCGACCCTGCCGACGCGATTGTCTACGAAGTCCAGAACGTGGAGAATTTGCACGAGTGGTTGATTGCCACGCTAGGTGAGTCCGGCATGACGGTAGCCGGCTTGCACATCACCGGGCGCTTGGGCGCGGTTTCCACAACCATCGGCTACAACCTGCCCAAAGTAGGCATTGATCTGTCCACCACCTACATGAATACCGATTCGTTCCATTTTGTGGATTACACCGAGTCGGCGGAGTGGACGATTAACGGTTTCTACACCAGCGATGCGGCATTGCAACCGGTGATCTCGACGGAAGGCCGTCCGGTGCATCTGCACGGCTACCAGAACGAGGCTATGATCGGCGGTCATATCACCAAAGCCGTCGTTGAGGATGTGACGGTGACGGTGTATCCGCTGGAAAACGTGATTCAGACCCGCGAAGAATAAGCCCCTTCGTCCTCCCCCTTGTGCAAATACGGTGCAAGGGGGAGGATTCCGCTGCCATCCATAGCGAAAAAGTCCATTTTTGTACAAACGCCATCTTGTCAAATCGACGGGTAACGCGCTATGGTAAGGCGGTTCATCACCGAACGAATCAGGAGCAAGCCTTCCCATGACCCATGATGATCTCGACCCGAAAGCTGCCGCGTCCGGGGGGACTGCCCCCGAAGCCCCGCGTCGCAATTTCATTCAGGAAATTATAGACGAGCACAACCGCAACGGACGCTACGGCGGGCGTGTGCATACTCGTTTTCCTCCTGAACCGAATGGCTACCTGCACATCGGTCACGCCAAGTCCATCTGCTTGAACTTCGGTCTGGCGGAGGAATATGGTGGCAAGTGCAACCTGCGCTTCGATGACACCAACCCCGTCAAAGAAGAACAGGAATACATTGACTCGATCATCAATGATGTGCGCTGGATGGGCTTCCAGTGGGCGGGCATTTTCTACGCATCGGACTATTTCGAGCAGATTTATCAGTGGTCGGTGCAGTTGATTAAGGCCGGCAAAGCCTATGTAGACCATCTGACTGCCGATGAAATCCGCGAGCATCGCGGGACGCTGACTAAGCCCGGTAAGGACAGCCCGTATCGCAATCGGTCGGTTGAGGAAAATCTCGACCTGTTCGAGCGTATGAAAGCAGGCGAGTTCAAAGAGGGCGAGTGCGTACTGCGTGCCAAGATTGACATGGCCTCGCCCAACATCAACCTGCGCGACCCTGTTCTATACCGCATTCTGCATGCCACCCACCATCGCACCGGTGATAAGTGGTGCATCTACCCGATGTACGATTGGGCACACGGTCAGTCGGACTCGATTGAAGGCGTGACCCATTCCATCTGTACACTGGAATTTGAAGATCATAAGCCGTTGTATAACTGGTTCATCGAATCACTGGGCATCTACCAGCCGGTGCAGATCGAATTTGCCCGTTTGAACCTGAACTACACGGTGTTGAGCAAGCGTAAGCTGATCCGGTTGGTGCAGGAGGGGCATGTGCGCGGTTGGGATGACCCACGTATGCCCACCATCAGCGGGTTGCGGCGGCGCGGCTATACCGCCGAAGCCATTCGGAATTTCGTGGAAATGGTTGGTATTGCCAAGAGCAATAGCATTGCTGAGATGGCGATGCTGGAGTACTGCGTCCGGCAGGATTTGAACAAACGCGCTGCCCGTGTGATGGCGGTCATCAAGCCGATCAAGGTGGTGCTGACCAACTATCCTGAAGGCCAGACCGAGATGCTGAGCGCGGTGAACAACCCCGAAGACCCGACGGCTGGAACCCGCGAAGTGCCGTTCTCGAAGGTGCTGTACATCGAGCAAGACGACTTCATGGAGAACCCGCCGAACAAGTTCTACCGCCTGTCTCCGGGGCGCGAAGTGCGCCTGCGCTACGGCTACTTCATCAAGTGCGAGGAAGTGGTGAAGGATGCGGCTGGCAACGTGGTTGAACTGCGATGCACCTATGATCCGTCCACGAAGGGCGGCGAAGCGCCGGATGGTCGCAAGGTGAAGGCCACCATTCATTGGGTTTCGGCGGCGCAGGCACTGGATGCCGAAGTGCGCCTGTACAGCCATTTGTTCAGCAAGCCGTTTCCCGGTGACGAAGAAGGCAGCGATTTTGTGAGCGACATCAGCCCGGATTCGCTGGACGTGGTGACGGGTTGCAAGGTCGAACCTTCGCTGGCGAACGCGCAGGCCGGCACAGGCTACCAGTTCGAGCGCCTCGGCTACTTCTCGGTTGACCCCGATACGCAGGGGGGGACGCTGGTCTTTAACCGCACTGTCACCCTGCGCGACGATTGGGCGAAGCAGCAGAAATCGCAGTAACGCCGTTCCGTTAAATTAACGAAAAGACCTTCAGGGAGGATGTTCGCCCGGGAGGTCTTTTTTGTTGTGCGTGATGGGCATCCGAGCATGCAAACAAAAACGCCGATGGGGTTGCCATTGGCGTTTTATTTTGCTGGGGGACCTGGATTCGAACCAAGATCAGCAGGGCCAGAACCTGTCGTTCTACCGTTGAACTATCCCCCAATATACTGACGGGGCGTAGTCTAGCATGCCCCGCGCCTCATTTCAAGTGTTGGTTGTGGCTTCTTCGCCGCATCCTCACAGATTCGTCAGCGAAGAACGCAGCCGTTCCAACGATGCCGCCTGCCCGAAGATTTCCATTGTCTCGAACAGCGGCGTGGACACCTGTTGTCCGGTCACAGCCACGCGCAGCACCCCGAACAACTGGCTGTTGCTCAGTCCCAGTTCCGCCGTCAGCGGTTCGAGCGCGGCTTGCTGGCTGGCGTGGCTGAAGTCGGTCAGGGAGGCCAGTGCCGTGATACCCCGTTCCAATGCCTGCCGCGTTTGCGCTGCATCCATCTTCTTCTGGATGAGGTGTTCGGCGGGCGGCGGTGTGAACTCATCGCGGAAGAAGAACCCCGCCATGGCCACCGCATCGGTTAGGCGCTTCAGGCGGATTTGTAGCAGCGGCGCGACCTGTCGCAGCCGATCTTCCTGCGCGGTCATCCCCGCCGCCGCGAACACGCCGCGCAGCCGGGAGGCCAGTTCATCTACGGGTAGGGCGCGGATATGCTCGCCGTTCAGCCATTCCAGCTTTTCCACCGGGAAGGCGCTGTTGGCAGGATTGATGCGCGTCAGGTCGAAGCGTTCGATAGCTTCCGCCATGCTGAAGAATTCGCGCTCGTCGCCGAAGTTCCAGCCGATGTTGGTCAGGAAGTTGTTCATGGCTTCCGGCAAATAGCCGCCGCGCATATAGTCATGCACCATCACCGGAATAATGTTGCCGAACTTGTCTTTGGGCGGGTTGCGCTTGCTCATTTTGCCTTTGCCGTTTGGGTTCAGCAGGACGGGCAGATGCGCGAAGATCGGCTTTTCCCAGCCGAATGCCTCCCAGATTTGCCAGTGCAAAGGGAAGGACGGGAACCACTCGACGGCACGCATGACGTGCGAAATCTGCATCGCGTGGTCATCCACCACATGCGCCAGATGATACGTCGGGAAGCCATCGGACTTGAGCAGCACCATATCCTGCTGCATACTGTTCTCGAAGGTCGTTTCACCGCGAATCGCATCCAGCACCACCGTTTGCCCTTCCAGTGGCATCTTGAAGCGAATCACGTATTTCTGCCCCTGTGCTTCGCGTTCGGCCACCTCTGCCGGTGTGAGATGGCGGCAGAAGCGGTCATAGCCGGGCGGTTCGCCGTTGGCAGTTTTGGCTTCGTTGACCTGCTTCAGCCGTTCGCTGGAGCAGAAGCACTTGTAGGCTTTGCCCTGTTCCACCAGCCACGCCGCCTGTTGCTGATACCCCGTCAACCGTTCCGATTGCACATAGGGCGCAAACGGCCCGTTTACTTCTGGCCCTTCATCCCATTGCAGACCTGACCAGCGTAGCGCTTCCATCAGCGTCGTGAGCGCGGTAGGATCGAAGCGGTTCTGGTCGGTGTCCTCGATGCGGAGGATGAATTGGCCGCCGTGATGACGGGCGAATAGCCAGTTGAACAGGGCGGTACGCAGGCCGCCGATGTGCAGCGACCCCGTAGGGCTAGGGGCGAATCGTGTCCGCACGGGACGCGCGGCAGAATCGGTCACAGAACACTCCTCAAAAAATCGTAGAAGGGGTATTCATGTTACAACAGAGGGGCATAGAAGGGTAGGGGAGGGTGAGGACGGACAATTTCCCGGCCTCACCCGTTGCGCTTACACGCGGCGGCAGCGGATAATCACGCTTTCCGCGAGGCCGATTCCCGCCAGCATCGAGAGTAACGACGTGCCGCCCGAACTGACGAATGGTAGCACCAAACCCGTCACGGGTAAGATGTTCAAATTCATGCCGATGGAAACGACCGTTTGGAAGAAGATGATGGCCGCCACGCCATAGCAGATCAGGCTACCCAGCGGGTCAACTGCGTTGCGTGCCCCGCGTAGGATACGCAGAATTACGATGCTAAGCGCCCCCATGATTGCGAGTCCACCCATAAAGCCAAATTCTTCGGCGATCACGCTGAAGATGAAATCGGTATGGCGCACGCGCAGGAAACGTAACTGGCTCTGTGTGCCGTTGGCATAGCCTTTGCCCACCAGCCCGCCAGAGCCGATGCTGATGAGCGCCTGCCGGATGTTGAATTGCGCGTCCGGGTCGCCTTCCGGGTTGATGAAGGTGGTGATGCGCGATTTCTGGTAATCTTCCATCTGCGTCCACACAATTGGCGCGGCGATTAGCAAGATCATCACGAACAGGCCGATGTGTTTCAGCCGCAATCCGGCTGCCCAGATCATCGTGAACCAGATCACCATGAACACAATCGTTGTGCCGAGGTTGGGCTGCAAAAAGATCAGGCCGGTGGGGACGGACATGTGCATCAACGAGCGCCCTACCGCGCTCAAACTGCCGAGCTTCTGGTAGTTTTGCGACAAGTGGTAGCCAAGTGTGATGATGATGAGGATTTTGCCGATTTCCGACGGTTGAATGCGGATGCCGAGGTTAATCCACCGCTGCGAACCGGCGTCGCCTTCCACGCCCAGAAACCGCACCAGAATCAGCAACGCCACCATGATGAGGTACAGCCAGAGATGCAGTCCACCTAGCAAACGGTAATCCACCGCTGCCAGCGCGAACACCACCACGAGGCCGATCACGGCGTAGCGTATCTGGTCAGGAACACGGCTGATGAGGTCGGGGTCAATCGCGCCGGTGGTGGCGCTGCGGATCATCAGAATGCCGAAGATGATGAGCGCAACAGTTGTGCCGAACAGAATCCAATCAAAATGTCGCCAGAATTGTCCACGAGACATGCACACCTCGAAACATCATTTCGATGTGCGCTGGATTATAGCCTTCTGCCGGGTAGGGGAGAAGGGCTTAGCCGTCGTCAGTGTTGTTATCCACCGGCTTGCCCCGCGTATCGGAGGCCAATCGGCGGCGAGCTTCGTCGCGCTCATTCCCACCTGTGAACGGGATTTCCGCCACGATCAGGCTGTCGCGGTCACGCTGTTCCAGCGCGATGTCCACGTTTTCGCTGTCCACATCCACATAGCGCGAGATCACTGCCAGAATTTCCTGCTTCATGGCTTGCAGGCGTTCCGGCGGCAGATTGATGCGGTCATGCACCAGAATGAACTGTAGACGTTCTTTCGCGGCGCTGCTGCTGCCTTTGCCGGAAGCGCGTCCGCGCAAGCGGTCGAAGAATCCTGCCATTATTCCAACCCCTTTATTAGTCGGACGACGGACTGCCGGTGAACAACCGCATGAGGCGCTGCAAGAACGTACCCGATTCTTCCAACTGCATGAACGGCACTTCTTCACCTGTCAAGCGGCGGGAGATGTTGCGGAAGGCAATACCCGCTTTGGAATTTTCGTTCAGCGTTACCGGCACGCCGCTGTTGGAAGCCGGGATGACGGTCTCATCTTCCGGTACAATGCCGACTAACTTGATAGCGAGGATGTCCGTCACATCATCTGCCGATAGCATTTCGCCTTTACGTACCATTTCGGCTTTCACGCGGTTCAGGATGAGTTTGCCCGGCCCTTTGTTGTTGGCTTCTAGCAGGCCAATGATGCGGTCTGCATCGCGCACAGCGGAGACTTCGGGGTTGGTGACGATCAGCACTTCGTCCGCCGGGGCGATGGCGTTGCGGAAGCCGCGCTCGATACCTGCTGGCGAGTCGATCAGGATGTAGTCAAATTCGGGGCGCAGTTTGTCTGCGATCTGTACCATGTCGGCAGGGCTGACCGCTGTTTTGTCGCGGGTCTGTGCGGACGGGATGAGGAACAATTCTGCGAATTGCTTATGTTTAATCATGGCCTGCCGTAGCTGGCAGCGCCCTTCGATTACATCCACCAGATCATAGACGATGCGGTTTTCTAGCCCCATGATGAGGTCGAGGTTACGCAACCCCACATCGGCATCAATGACGACCACCTTCTTACCCATACGGGCGAAGGCGATTCCGAGGTTAGCTGTCGTGGTCGTTTTACCCACGCCGCCTTTACCCGATGTGATGGTAATGACTTTTGCCCCCATGCCGAGTCCCTTTCTATCCGGTTGACCACGTTTCAACCACAATTTGCCCCTTGCGTACCGAAGCCGTTTCCGGGCTGGGCTTCCGGCGCTTTTCGGGGGGTGACGTGGTGATGTAACTAGCAATACGCAGTTGGGTGGGGTTCATATCCAGCGCACACACCACAGCGGTTTCGTCGCCATCCGAGCCAGCATGAACAATCCCCCGCAATCGTCCCCATACGATGATGTCGCCCGCTGCCACGATTTCCGCGCCGGGGTTCACATCACCATACACGACCACATGACCTGCGCTCCGCACACTGCGCCCTGAACGGAGCGTCCGCTTAATCATCAGACCCACCCCGCCTTCTTCCTGCGAACTCACCTCTGTGCCTTCGCTGGATTCCCGTCCGGGGATGGGGTTGGCGGTGCTAGCTTTCAGATCAAGCGCCATCGCCGCATCAATCGTCGTGGAACTGTCGCTCAGCACTGCCCACAGTGTCAAACCACGTCGTTCCAGCAGCGCCTTCAGCGTGCCCAGTTCGTGCTTGGGAACAGGTCGTTCACCCAGATCAACGGTGATTCGTGCCCCGGCAAAGAACGACGCTTGCTGATCAATCCGCGCAGCGAGGTCTGCGGTGATAGCTAACCATTCTTCGGTAGGGCTAAGCGATACCAGCAGGCCATCTTTGATGCCTTTGATCGCAACTGTTTGTTCCTGCATACGATTTTTGCTGCCTGTACGGTGTGCTGCGCGTTGCTTTTCTAAACAAATCTGAACTTTGCATAGATACTCAATAAGTGT
>CAIVEA010000518.1 GCA_903904765.1 uncultured Chloroflexota bacterium | reverse complement strand
GTGGATCATCCCCGGCGGGTCTTCCACCAGCCTAACCTTCTGTTCCACCCATTTTTGACCGCCATCCCGTGTACGAATTGGGAAGTCGAAGATCGTTTCGGCTGTCCTGTCGTTGAGTTGTTGCTTGTAAATCCGGCGAACACGCGATTGCCAATTCTGCGGAATCAGGGAGGCGAAGTGCTTCCCCATTAGTTCGGCATCTGAAAAGCCAGTCAATCGCCGCGTGGAAGGGCTGAGGTAGGTGAACACCCCATCGAGTGTCGCCATAAAAATCACTTCATTGATGTTCTCCGCCAGCAAGCGATAATGGTACTCGCGCTCCTGCTGTTCGGCAGAACGTCGTCGGTTTCGCCAGCGGCGCAGCGGTTTGGGGGCAGCTGATGGTGAGTCCACGATAGGCGCTTTCAGACAAATCGGCTGACGGTTTCGATCAACTCACGGGTGCTGGCAGGTTTGCTCAGGAAGCCGTTCGCCCCCAGTTCGGAGGCCACCACCCGGTCTTCATCCTGCCCACTGGCGGAGAGCATGATAATGGGCAGCGATTGGTAACGCGGGTCTTCGCGCAGGTGCTTGAGGAGCGTCAGACCGTCCATTTCGGGCATGGCAATATCCACCAGCGCCAGATCAACAGGCTGTTCTTCCAAGCGTTCGAGGGCTGCCAGCCCGTGTTCCGCCACTACCACCGCATACCCGTTGTTTCGCAGCGTCAGGCTGAGAACCCGCTGTGTGACAGAGTAATCTTCAACAACCAGAATCGTTGCCATACCCATTATTTCCTTACAATATGACCCTCATTCCCTATCCCCTTCTCCCTCGCGGCGAAGGGGAACAAGGCGCATACGCACTTTTTACGTCCCTCGCCCTGAGACAGAGTGATAAAGGGTGAGGGTTGCCTTTCTTTCCGAATACGTTTTCGTAACATTATCCCGTCGCATCAAAATGCTTCACCATGCGCCAGCGGTTATGCCCGGAGTTCGTGTCGTAGGTCACTTCGTCCATGATCTGGCGCATTAAAAATAGGCCGTAACCTCGCACTTGGGGTTCGCCCAGCATCGGCTCTTTCACTGTCGAGGGGTCGAACGCCTGACCGCTGTCGTGTAGTTCCACGATGATCCGGCGCGGATTGGCGTGTATGCCCAGCACAATATGGATGCGCCCGCCCGCTTCCTCGTAGGCATGGTCAACAATGTTGGTGCAGGCTTCGTGGGTCGCCAGTTGCACGTTATAAATGAGCGTGTCGAGGTTCTCGACATCGGTTTCGCGGCTGAGGACTTCCGCGATACACGCGCCAACCACATTCAGGTATTTCATGGTCGCGGGAAGCTCGATGCGAATGACTTCAGCAGAGGTCATCTCATACTCCTTTGATGACCACAAGGGTCTGGTCATCATCCTGACCATGCCCCGCGCTATAATCGGTGATGGTTTGGAACAGGGTGTTGGCGATGGTTTGTGCGGACTGCGCGGCTAACGATTCGATTAAACGCAGTAAGCGACGATAACCGAACATCTCGCCTGCTGCGTTACGCGCTTCACTAAAGCCATCGGTGGCAGCGACCAGCACATCGCCGGGATAAAAATACAGAGCATGGTTCTCGCACAGGCTGACGGGCAGCACGCCCAGCGCCGTTCCGTCGGCTTCCAGCAGAACCGCTTCGCCGCCCGCCGGACAGTACACCACTGGCGAATGTCCCGCGTTGGCGTAGTACAACAGGTTTTCGCCGGAAGCGTACTGTCCCACAAACACGGTGGCGAACATGCTCACTTCCGAAAAATCATCGTACATATCATCATTGACCGAACCGAGAATATCGGCGGGGGAGGCGCGGTGTAGCGAACGCGATTTGCTACGCAAGAGCGTGCGCGTCATCGCCATCAACAGCGCAGCGGGCATCCCTTTGCCGGTTACATCGCCCACTGCGAACATGAACGGTTCGCCGGGATGTTGCTGGCAGTCGTAAAAGTCCCCTCCCACCACCGAAGCTGGCAATGATGCGGCAGCCACATCCAGACCATTGACGTGCGGCAGGGTTTGCGGCAGCAACCGGAGTTGGACATTTTTCGCCAGTTCCGCTTCGGTCTGCAAACGGGCTTGCGCCAGCGTCTCTTGATACAGCAAAGCGGTTTCAATGGCAGCTGCACCCTGATCGCAAATCGCCCGCGCCAGCTTATGATCGGGCGAGCCGAACGGCAGGTCGCGCAGCAGGCATAAGCCGGCTCTGATCTGCCCGCGCACCATCAGCGGCTCGAAGATCGCGCCAGCCGTTCCGGGAGGCAGTTGATTGGCGGTTGTCAGGAACAAGTGGTTGCCGCTGGCACGGCATTGCGCCAGCAGATTGAGCAGTACCGCATCGTCCATTACTGGATGGGGATAATGCGTGAATAGTGGGGTTTCGCGCTCGACTAGCACGGTGGCGGCGGCTGTCGCTTTCAGCAGGCGGCCTGCGGATTGCGCCAGCGTGTGCAGCACATCCGTCACTTCCAGTTGACTCCGCATGGACTGGGTGAGTTCATACAGCGCCAGCAGTTGATCTTGATGGTCAATCAACTCATTCGTCATCTCGTTCAGTTCGGTTTCCATCGAACCGATTTGAGACAAGAGCAGTGCATCGGCTTTCAGTCGCGCCTGTGAGCCGTCGCCGTTCAACCCGACCACGCGCACTTCCCCCGCTGGCCGCCCGCCGATGCTCACGACAGCGGTCAGCGCGTTCGCCTGCGGGGGTGGGGCGCTGTTCGGCCACCATGCCAGCACGCCCGCATAATCCGCCAGCACGAACGCTTCTGCGCCTTCGCTCAGCCACGCCGCAGCCATCCGTGTGAATGGGTCGCGGCGGG
>CAIVEA010000517.1 GCA_903904765.1 uncultured Chloroflexota bacterium | reverse complement strand
GGTGGATGTGCTGGTGGCGGATTTGTCCACACAAGACGGGGTGAACGCTCTCGTCAGCCAGTGTCGTGCCAAGTACTCGCAGATGGATGTACTCATCAACAATGCGGGGTTGGCGGAATCAGAACGCCGCCTGACGCAAGACGGGATTGAGGCGGATTTTGCGGTGAATGTGGTCGCGCCGTTCTTGCTCACACGGGAGTTGATGCCCAGTTTGCAGGCCAGCCCCGCGGCGCGGGTCATCACCGTGACGGGCGGCAGCCACAGCGCCAATTCCGCGATTGATACCGGCAATTTGCAAGCCGAACGCGAGTTCGTGGGGCTGAATCACTATTCGCATACGAAACTGGCGATGATGGCGGTCATGTACGAATATGCACAGCGGGTCGCCCATTCCAGCGTGACCATCAACGTGTGCTACCCCGGTCAAGCCGCCACCACCATGACGCGCAGCGTCACGCCCGATATGCTGCCCGGCCTCGCCCGCCTGATTTGGCCGCTGTTCAAATGGTTCGTCCGACCTGATGGGGGCAAATCGGCAGCGAAGGCAGCGCAATCCTCGGTGTTCCTCGCGTCAGCGTCGGCGGTGCAGGGTGTGAACGGGCAGTATTTCAACACGCGCTGCCAGCCTACCGCGTGGCCTAAAGCCGTCGTTGATCCGGCCATCCGGCAGCAGGTGTGGGGCACCGTCGAAAGCCTGATCCGCAGCGGGCGCTGAAGAAACATCACTCCTCTAATGGGTCGGGGGAATTTACACTTGCGTACCGCAGGCGTTCCCCCGACCCATTACCCCTCAACCATTACGCGGAGTATCGCTATAGAGAGGGGGAGCAAGCTGGTCTTACTCCCTTCGCCATGAAGGAGAAGGGATGGGGATGAGGGTTCACAGGGCGTTATGCCATTTCCCCGATTGTCGGATACAATGCCCTCCATACTTCCTGCAAGACCATCGGAACATCCCCATGATATCCAAAAGCCAGATCGCGGCGCTGTTCGTCTGCTCGATGATTCCCTATTTGATGGGCAACGCGCAGATTTCGCTGCTGCCCCTGTATTTGCAGCGCCTCGGCGCAGACCCATCCTCTAACGGGATTTCGCTGGCGCTGGTCGAACTGGCGCTGGCACTTGGCACGTTCAGCAGCGGATGGATAGCCAACCGCTTGGGGCGGCACAAGCTCATTCTGGGGGGGGCGGCGCTGCTATCGTTCCCGTTCTCCTTCCTGTTGAGCGAAGTGACGAACATTGGCTTGCTGCTGTTCTTGCTAGGCATAGGGTGGTTTCTGGGCGGGCTGGTGCTGGGCGTATTAAACATCCTCGTGGGGATGATGGCGGGCGAAAACGAGCGCGGCAAGATATTCGGCATCCTCGGCCTCAGCGCAGGTGTGGGGACGATGATCGGTGCAATCGTGTCAGGTAATCTGGTCAATCAGTGGGGCTTCCCCACCATGTTCAAAGTGGTGGCCTGTACCCAGCTTCTCATGCCGCTGGCCGCGTTCCTGCTGAACATGCGCCATCTGAAACCCGCCCATACGCACAACGCAGCCCGCCGCCAGCCGTGGGGCGCGATGGGAGCGGTGTTCTTCGTGCTGATGTCCATCGGGATTATCGTAAACGGCTCGACAGTGGTGGCCGTTTTTGGTCGCCCGCTGCTGATGGATAAGATGGGCTTCGATGCCAATGCCATCACCGGTGTTTCGGCCTTTGCGGGGGCGATCAGCATTCCGGTACCATTGCTCGTGGGCTGGCTCTCGGACAAAATCGGGCGCTATCGCCTGCTCATCGTGTGCTGCGTGATGGTGGCCTTCAGCGTGGCGCTAAATGCAGTCTCCAGCAGCATCTGGCAATTCTGGGCGGTAGCAGCCATCGGCGCGGGCAACCCGGCCTCTCTCGCCATCCTCTCAGCACTGGTGACAGACCTCGCTCCGGCTGATGTCCTCGACAAGAGTCTGGCGTGGGTGGTAGGCGGCGTGTGGTTGGGCGGCGTGGTGGGCTTCCTGCTCACGGGTTATGTGGTGGAGCAGTTCGGCCTGACTACCTCATTCCTGCTGGGCGGGGCGCTGCCGCTGCTCGGCGTGCTGCTGCTAATCGTCATGCGTACTGCGCTGCACCCGCGCCCATCGGCGGACTGAGAATAACCGCATCCCGGCATAACCTTAATGTTTGGGAAACGGATTCCACTTACAATATGAATTATGGTGGGCTATACATCGAAATGGTTTCTCATCATCATGAAACCATTCTTCAGTTCCAGTTTTGCACTTCACCCCGTTGTGCCTACTTTCGCTATCAGGATTGGGAATGACTGCCGTAGATGGGAAAAGTCAACAAGACGGATATACGGGTAGACAAAGAGGTTTGTTTTGATGGCTTCTGCAACCGATATTCATGTCCGGGTTCCATTCTGGCGTTCGATGCAGGTGCGCTTAATCATCGCCTTTATCGTACTCGGATTGGTTCCATTGGCGATCATGGGGTGGGTTTCCTATAACGTATCGCGCACCGCCTTGAGCGATGGTGTTGCCACCCGTCTGCACGGGCTGGTGGAAATCAAAGCCGATCAGGTCAACCGGATGCTCATTCGCTGGGTGACGCTCACACAGGGGATTGTGAAGTTGCCCACCATTCGCGGCGACAACAACCTGCTGACCGACATCGGCATCGAAGACCTTGTACGTTATGCCGGAAATGCCGATAAACAGGATGCCTTCTACGCGGCCTATCATTTTGCCCGCACCACGCTGGTCGAGATGATGGCGACGCTGGAAGGCGCGGAAGGTGGCTCGCTCATCAGCAAAGCGGGCAAGGTGATGCTTTCCACCGATAAAGAGCGCCTGCCGGAAGGTCTTGATCTGAGTCAGGACCCGTTCTTCCTGCAATCCATGACCGCACCGACGGTGAGCGAGATTCGCGTGGATGAAGTCACGGGAACGCGCTACATCCTCGTCAGCGAACCGATCAAAGAACCCAGCCGCAACAGCATCGTCGGTGTGGTAGTCACGCGCTGGGGCCTGAGCGCCTTAGAAGAACTGATGAGTGACCGGGTGGGACTGGGCGACAGTGGCATCCTGTTCCTCGTGGACATGGGCACGCAGACCAACCTGACTTATACCGATGCGGCACTGTCGAGCGCCCTGAACAAGTCCATCAAAACCACGCCGGTAACGCAGGCCGCAGCAGGCACAGCAGATGGCGAAGGCCGTTATAAAAACAATAGCGGTGCGGAAGTGCTGGGTGACTGGACGACTATTTCCTCCGCCAACTGGCTAATGGTGGGCGAGATGAACGTGAGCGAGGTGGAAAATGCCGCTACTGGACTTGCCAGCTTGACGCTGACGGTGGCGGTGATCGCGCTGGTAGTGATCGCGCTGATCGCCTATGCCATCGGACGCTCGATGACGCTGCCATTGCAGCAGATGACCCGCCTGACCAGCCGTATCGCCGCTGGCAAGCTGGAGGAGCGCGTCCCGCCGCGTGATGGCGACGAAGTGGGCGTGCTGGGGAACGCATTCAACCGCATGGCGGAGTCGCTCAGCCGCACGATGGAGGCCGAACGCGCCAACCGGCATCATCTGGAAGAAACCACTACCCGTTACAGCGAGTTTGTCCGGCAGGTGTCGGAAGGCGACTTGACCGTGCGCTTGGAACTGAACGAATCCGAAGCGGCGTATTCCGAAGATGAGATGCAGGATGATCTGTACCATCTGGGGCTGCGCCTGAACGACATGGTGGAAAACCTGAGCCTGCTCACCAAGCAAATCCGCGAGACGGCGACGGGTGTATCGGCTGTGGCGGGCGAAATTCTGGCAGCTACCACCCAGCAGATTGCCAGCGCCACCCAGCAGGATGCCGCCGTAACCGAGACAATGGCGACGGTGGAGCAGGTACGCGCCACCGTGCGCCAGACTGCTGACCGCGCCCGTCTGGTGGCCGATCAGTCGCGGCAATCTATGGATGTATCACGCAGCGGCAACGCCTCGGTATCGGACTCGATCTCCGGCATGCGCCTGATCCGGCAGCGCGTGGAAAGCATCGCGGAGAATATCCTCATGCTCTCCGAACGCACCCAGCAAATCGGTGAGATCATTGGTACGGTGAACGAGATTTCCAACCAGTCCAAGCTACTGGC
>CAIVEA010000516.1 GCA_903904765.1 uncultured Chloroflexota bacterium | reverse complement strand
CCACGCCCACACAAGCCCTACGAGAACTGGTGCAGATCGTGCAGATCGCCGCACGTCAACGCGGGCGCCCCTTCAACAGCGTGCTGGAACTGCTCTCAAATGCGGATGAAGAACGCGAGGAAGAAGCTGAAATCAAGCTATCGCCGGAAGAAGTGCTACTGCGGGATCTCGTCAATCTGGCGGTGACGATTCGTGATGATGGACAGGTCAATCCGCTAACGGTAGTGGATGCATCGCAGGGGGTGACGCGGCTATTTCGTATCGAGACGGGTGAGCGACGCTACTGGGCAACATGGTTGCTGCGCGACTTCATCCCGAACTATGCGGGAGATGGCACGATCCCCTGCATCATCATCCCGGAAAGGAAATCGTCAGTGTTCCGGCAGGCGAAAGAGAACACCGCCCGCTCCGGGCTGACAGCGGTGGCGCTGGCCCGGCAAGCCGCACTGCTGCTCCTCACAGTGCATGGGTATGAGATTCCCGCTTATGCCGTGACGAATGAGTTCTACCGCCAGGCGCTCGATCTACATCTACGCTCAAAACGTGAATTCACGGATGCGATCTTGAGTGCGATGGGAGGTATGGGGCGAATGCAATTCAGCCAGTACAAAGCTCTTCTGAAACTCTCCGATGAGGCGCTGGAATTAGCTGATCGTCACCAAATCGAAGAATACCGACTTCGCCCAATTGTCAATGTTGCCCCCGAATATCATGCCGAGATCGTTCGCCAGATCATCGATTTCAATCTCACCGCAAAACAAGTGCGCGAGCTTTGCGAAGGTGATGGACTGGAAACTGACACGGAAGATCCGTTGGACAAACTTCCGCCCGCAGCTATGAAGATGGCGCGTGCTGTTCAAGCAAGCAATTCAGCAACTCCGCAGGATATCGCTAAGGCACTTATGCGGCAGGAAGGTGATGCCGCCATTGCACGCGCAAGGCTGCAAGCGTTACGAAAGTTACTGACTGAAGCAGAACACTATCTGACTGAGGACTAGAAATGTAAACGCGCGTTTACATTTTGGAGACTGACCATGTTGACCAAAACTAGATCACCACCCTAGATAAAGAAAATGCCCACTGCGGTGAGGCACGTGGGCGGCGGGCTGGGGTACATCTGTGAACTAGGCACTCACAATGTATCACAGCCTGTCCCCTCGTGCAACTGAAGATCAGGTTCAAACCGTGCTTTCTCAGCACGTGTTCTCTTCAACTTTGCATGGAGACAGGACTATGAGCATTGATTTGGAGCAGATTCGCTCGGCTAACCCGATTGAGCAGATCGTCGGCGAAAAGTTCACGCTGAAGCGTCAGGGGACACGCTTCGTCGGCGTCGAACATGACAGTCTGGTGGTGACACCCCAAACGGGGCTGTACTTCTGGAATTCACGCGGCGAACACGGCGATGTGTTCGACTTCGCCGGGCGGCATCTCCTCGGCTACGATAATCGCTGGAACAACCGCGAGGCGGCGATGTTCTGGGAAGCAGTGCGCTCCCTGGCGCAGCGCGCCGGGATCGATATTGACACTGCGAACGACTTCCACAAGTCACCAGCCTGGGCAGAACGTCAACTCGTCCAGCGGCTGCAAGAGGCTTTGCTGAACACGCCCGCAGCACTGGAGTATGTGACCAAAACGCGCGGATTGCAGTTGGCGACCGTTCGCAATGGGCGACTCGGATTCATGCCGCAGGACAAGAGGAAGCTGCTGGCTGATTTGAACCTGCCCGACAAGTGGCGGAGCGTGATCGCCAAGTTCCCCGCCGGGAT
>CAIVEA010000515.1 GCA_903904765.1 uncultured Chloroflexota bacterium | reverse complement strand
GTTCCCCCGACCAATTAGGGGATGAGGGTCACACGCGCACCACTAAACCGGGGTGCTGCCGCCGCTTTCCTCATACACTTCCGCGAAGAACGCCTGATACGTTCCCGATGTGAAATGCCGCCCCAGCGCCGCGCCCGCCGCTTGTCCGGCTTCCCCGCGCAGCGCCCCTTCCATGTGCGCCACATCCTCGAAGTAAATTTCCAGCAGGCGGTAAAAGGCCGGTTCGCCCGCCGGACTGCCGAGGACGCTCACCACCTGTCGCCGCTGAATATCCGGCATCTGCTCGATTTTCGCCAGCAGGTCGTTATAGGCATTCTCAAAATTAGGAAGATTCTCCGGCTTGCGGAAGGCGATGACGAATTTAATCATGGGGTACTCAGAGCTATGAAATAAAAAAGTCAGGGCAGCCTGCCGCCCTGACCCGACATTATAGACTCTCTTGCCAATACCGCACACCGCAGCGGTCTATCGTTTGCCACCGCGCAGCAGCAGCCCGATAATCAGCCCCACCACGAACACAATCGCCATCGTCTGGACGGGGTTCTGCTTCACCGTCTGCACCGCTTCCGCGCCCATATCCTCGACGGAATGGTTATTCAGGTACACAGCGGCCTTTTCCAACCCGGTTGCCGCCTCATCCACCGACTGGTGCAGCGAGGGGTCGCTGCTCTTGTCCCGCGCTTCCTGCCGCAGCGCCGCCGCCGCCTTGTTCAACTGTCCCACAAGGTCTTTCCGCAGATCGTTGGCCTTCTGCCGCAGTTCGCGCCCCGCTTCGCGCAGTTCCGCCGCCGCTTGGTCGGCAGCGCCATGTGTATGTTCACCTGTTCCGTTAGCTGAAGTCATCATTTTCCTCCCGGCACATGCCCCGTGAGGGGGAAAGCTGCCGTACCATATAAATACTCGCGCTCAGCACAATCAAAATGGCAATCACGAATGACAAACGGGGATCAACCAGCATGGTCAGCAGCACCAGCAGCACCGCCCCAATCGCGCAGGTTTCCTCCACCCGATCTCGCCGGAATGCGTTCATCGCCCGCCTCCGTTGCTTGCCTCCGTTTCAATAAGCATTATAGCACTTTTCGCGGCGCTTAACTGAACACGAACACTTTCCGTACTGCATTACCACTAGACCATTTGTTCTTTTTTGTGCTATGCTCTATCAAGTTTAGTTTTTGTTACATCACGCGCCGCCGCGCCGACACAGGGAGGCCGTCCGTTATGGATCAGACGATGCTGCACAACATCTTCCGCTACATCTGCGCCTACATCGAGCGTGTGGGTTATGCGCCCAGCCTGCGCGAAATCAGCCGCGATTGTTACGTGTCGCAGAGCAACCTGTACCGTTATTTAGACCATCTGGAAATGAAGGGGCAAATCAGCCGCGACCCCGGACGCGCCCGTTCGATCAAAATCATGGAGCCGCGCTGACCACCGGATGCCCCACGCCCCCTCCAATCTGTATCCGGTAGCCGGTAGGGGGCGCTGGTATTTTCGTCTGACACCCTTCGCTCTGAGGGAGAAGGTGATTGAACAGGGGAATTTACGCTTGCGCCCCGCAGGGGTTCACCTGTTCAATCAGGATGAGGGTTGTGTTACTTCTTGTTCTGGAACAGGTCGCGCAGTGCAGCCTCCGCTTGCGGATACTGGAACTGGAAACCGAGTTCCAGCAGGCGGCGCGGCACAGCCCGTTGCCCCTTCAGCAGCAGCAGCGACAGTTCCCCGAACGCCAGTTGAAACACAAACGCGGGCGTGGGGAAGAACGAGGGTCGCCCCAGCGCCTTGCCCAGCGCCTTCCCGAAATCGGCATTACTCAGCGGATTCGGTGCGCTCAGGTTATAAATGCCCCGTGCTTCAGGCTTCTCTATCAGGTAGCGAATGGCGGCGATTTCATCATCAATATGAATCCAGGGCATCTGCTGTTTGCCGTTGCCCAGCGGGCCACCCGCGAACAGTTTGAAGGGCAGCGCCTGCATGGGCAGCGCCCCGCCTTTTGTGCTCAACACCACGCCTGTGCGGATCAGCACGCGGCGCACGCCCAGCTTTTCGGCCTCGGCGGTGGAATCTTCCCACGCTTTGCAGGTTTCCCCGAGAAAATCCGTCCCCACAGGAGCATCTTCGGTCACATCACGGGCATCGTCGTAAGTGCCGTAGTACCCCACCGCCGACGACTGAATGAGGACAGCCGGTTTCTTGCTGGCGGCTTTGATGGCCTCCATAACGGCCTTGCCAGCGTTCACGCGGCTGCTCAAGATGCCGCGCTTGCGTTCCGCCGTCCAGCGCGAGGGCGGGAAGCCTTCGCCCGCGATGCTCTCCCCTGCCAGATTGACAATCGCATCCGCGCCGTCCGCCAGTTCGCCCCAGCCCTTCGCGCTGCGGGCATCCCACCCGACGACACGCACCCCCGCAGCCAGTCCACTGCTCCGGTTGGGATTGCGGCTGAGGACGATAACTTCATGATGATCGTGCGCCAGACTGTTCGCCAGCGCCTTGCCGATTAAACCCGTTCCGCCTGTGATGATGACGCGCATTGGTAGGTTCTCCTCGAATACCGATTTTAGGTGTGAATAAGATGATTCTAGGCGTGGCGATCACACAGCGTCAACTGATGCTCATCCCCCGTTTAGCTTGTGAAAGGCACTGTAACGAATCTATCGGGATGTGGTGCGTTTACGGGAGAAAAATGCTCACCCGCTGCTTAACTTGACACGGCTGCCCCACACCCCGCAACCGGGAATCAAAAGGGGCATGGCTCTCGCATCATGCCCCTTTTCG
>CAIVEA010000514.1 GCA_903904765.1 uncultured Chloroflexota bacterium | reverse complement strand
TTGTCGTTGGTCAGGGTGGGCGCGGTCATCTGTGTGACATAGAAACGCGGCTTGTATTCTTGCAGTTTCTTCTCGAAGTCACCCCACGACATGCGCTCGGCAATCGCGTCAATCACGGCTACGGTATAGTCGGGATACATCACAGCGGCCATCTGCGCCAGCGAAACCTGTCCCCAAATCATGTTTTCGCGGCTGCGGCGGCCTACGCGATGCTGGCTGCGAATCCAGATGCCACCATCCGGCGCGGGCGGGTTCACGAACAGAATGTCCACGCCATGCGTGCGGTATTCCTCTGTGAACTTCGCCACGATCGGGTCGGCATCCGGGAAGCGCACATTGCTCAGCTTGGGGATGCGCCGTGTGCCGAGGTTTTCGCGCAGCGGGTCGGGCAGGTCGCGTTTGCCCGATAGTTCGCCGCCCACCCATGGTTCCGGCGATTGCGGATAGCGTTTGCGAAGATCATCATAGTTGATCTTGTTTTTGTAGTCAGTCATTCACCCATCTCCCTGCTTACAATCATCTAGCGGTGGTTTACAGTAAAACGGTTAGCTCAGTACTTTGTTGATTTCCTGCGTGATCTTGCCCACTTCATTGCTGCGGCGGATGACCACCGCGTTGCCGTCGTCCTCGCTGCCGATGTCCGCTTCAGCCTTCAGGTCGCGGATGGCGAGGTTAGAGAGCGTCTTGACCAGCATCCAGCTTGTTCCCAGTTGGATACCGGTAATCACGAACATGGCGCTGGGGACGAGCAGAAACCATGCTGGCCCATCCGCGCTACGGACGAACAGCGAGGCGATGAACAACAGGCCGCCGACGATCAGCAGCGCCAGCCCGATACGCCCGAACTTCATTTCCAGCGGTTGATTGAAAATCGGTCTGCCCAGCAAACCCTGACGGATGGGACGGTGGTGGAACAAGCCAACCACGTAGTTGAAGGCCGTGCCGATGCTGAACAGGTTCACAGCGGCGATCACGCCCGTCATGGCAATGAACAGCAGCGGGGTGAAGGCTACGCGGTCAGTCGTGCCGTTCAGGACGGCCAGCAACCACGGCAGCAGCGCCAGCCCCGCCAGCAGCACCGCAACTACCGACAGTGTGCCGAGCAAGCGCACCGGATTGTAGGTGCTGGCCGTGCCGAGGATGGTGAACAGGAAGCGGAAGCCGTCGTTGATGACGCTCAGTTTGCTTTCGCCCGCCCGTTCTTCGTAGCGGATTGGCACTTCGATCATCTTCACATCTTCGTGGATGGCGCGGGTACTCATCACGGGGGTGAAGTTCAGGCCGTCCGGCAGCGGGTAGAGCTTCTCCAGCGCCTCACGCTTCAGGATGCGTTGGCCGCTGGCGCTGTCAGTGATGCGGACGTTGCCGATCATCGTCACCAGCCCGGCGAACAGCGTGTTCCCGATGCGGCGGGTGAGGGGCATTTCACTTTCGATGCCCGCCATGCGCGACCCGATGACCAGATCGGCATCCTGTTCGAGCAAGGCCTGAAACATGCGCGGGAAGTATTCCGGCGGGTAGGTCCCGTCGGCATCCATAAACGCGAGGTAATTTCCGCGTGCATGGCGGAAACCGGTTTTGAGCGCCCCACCGTAGTTGCGGTTGACCTTGTGCTGAACCAGCACTACACCGCGATCAATGTAACGCTTCACGATTTCGGCAGTGCGGTCTTTGGAACAATCATCTACGATGATGAGTTCCAGCCCGTCCAGCCCGATTTGCTTGAGTTCCGGCTCAATCACCAGTGTGCGCTCGATGACCGAGGCCACTCCATCTTCTTCGTTGTATGCCGGGACTACGATGGAGAGAATGTTCATGTGTTCTGCTGCCCTTTTCCGTGTGCTCTACCGCCATCACTGTGCCAGCCAAGCCTAAAGTCTTCCTAACAGGGAATTTTTTAGGTCGTGATCTTTTTAATTCCCTGTTTTTCCCCCGTGCAGAGGCTTTTAAGCGCCAGTGTGACATCGGATGTTGCACTGATTATAGGCCATGATTGGCCTGTGTGAGGTTGTGAAAATAACTTGCAGGCTACTTGCGGATGGTTTCCAACTCACCGAAGAAGACTTGCGCGTTGTTGAACCGCTTCACTGCTTCCGGGTCGCGCCGATCACCGATCACTTTGGCTGGCACGCCCACTGCGATGCTGTAAGGCGGGATGCTTTTCGTGACCACACCGCCCGCGCCCACGATACTGCCCTTGCCGATGGTCACGCCGTCCACCACCGTCACGTTCGACCCCAGCCACACATCATCTTCGATCACGATGCCATCGGCGGTGATGCCCTGATCCTTAATGAACTGATTCGGATCGGCAAACACATGGTTTACCGCTGCGATATTGACCTGTGTTCCGGTGTACACGCCGTCGCCAATGCGGACTCCACCTTGCCCCCGGATGCAGGTGTACTCCCCGAAGAAGCAGTTTTTGCCCACCGTGATTCCGGCTTTGGGCAGCCCGCGATAGTTAAAAACGTGGAAGATCACACCGTGCATCAAGTTCGTGCCTGCGCCGATGGTGATGCCCCCCGGCAGGGCGTTCAGGTATACACCGCTGTCAATATACACCCCTTTGCCGAGGCGGATATTGGCGGGGCTGAGCAAGCGAACGCTGTGTTCGATCAGCGGCAGTCCTTCGGCGTGGAGCAGGGCTTTGTAGGCGATCCCCCGCAGCCCGATCCCGACGAGGCTGGGCAGACCGCCGAGCAGCGTCATCACACTTTGCTCAAGAATGTAGCGCGGTAGGCTGGTGGACTGGCTTTTCAGGTAATAACTCAGTTCTTGCAGCATCCCCATGACCGATTTCTCCGTTTTTGTGTGGTTTGGGCGTGGGTAAACAAAGGGCGGGACTTTGCTCCCGCCCTCATCATAACGTATTTGCCCGCCCTGTAGGGGGCGAAGATGACAGACGAACCTTACAGAACCAGCGCCTCACGCGGGTGCAGCGCCATGTGGAAGGCATTCCGTAGCCGCGCCGTGCTTTCCATCGGATGACCCGCCAGCGCCGCCCGGATCATGGTGGTCGCGTCGGCGATGTCGCATGCGGCAGCGAAGTTCAGCCCGAAGCGATTCCACGCGGGGGCGAAGTTCCAGCGGCCACGTCCGGTCAGCAGCAGGATGCTACGCGCACCCACGCCGAAGCCCGCGCCCACATCCGTCCACGCATCACCCACCATGAAGCTTTCCTTCAGGTTGATGCCGAACTCGGCGGCGGCCTGCTTCAACATGCCCGACCCCGGCTTGCGGCAGTCGCAGCCTTCGTGGTTGTCGTGCGGGCAGTAGTAGACTTTGGTGATGCGCCCGCCCGCTTCTTCGATGATGACGGTCATGCGGCGGTGAATGTCGTTGAGCGCCTCATGGCTGAGCATGCCCCGGTTCACCACCGCCTGATTGGTCACTACGAAAATCGGCAGCCCAGTCTGCGCTAGATCGCGCAGGCTGTCCAGAGCGCCCGGAATGAACTCAAATTCTTCCCAGCTCTTGATGTGTTCGGCACTGTTCTCGTTGATGACCCCATCACGATCAAGAAAAATTGCGCCCTGTGTGTGCAACATAGTCAAAACTCCGTGCGCTTAGCTGGCGACCAGAACGGGTTCAGCGGCCTGCCGTTTTGCCAGCAGGCGTTCGCAGATGGCATGTTCCAGCATGAGATGAACATCTTCGACCATTGCCATGTTGAAGCTGGGAATGTGAACTGAGAGGTCTACCATGCCCTTCAACTTGCCGCCGTCGTAGCCCGAAAAACCAACGGTGATTGCACCGGCCTGACGCGCCACATCCATCGCATTCAGCACATTGCGGCTGTTGCCGCTGCCGCTGATGCCGATGACCACATCCCCTTCGTGGACGAGGGGGATAAGCTGCTCGGAGAAAATGACATCGTAGCCGATGTCGTTGCCCAGCGCGGTCATGATCGAAACGTTATCGGTGAGCGCCACCACGCGGAAACGCGGTTGACCCGCCGTGATGGTGCGCTTGGCGAGATCGCAGCCGAAATGGGTAGCGGTGGAGGCGCTGCCGCCGTTCCCGCAGATATACACGGTCTTGCCGGAGAGGTTGGCGGTCATGAGTGCATCAATGACCGAATCCACCGCCTCGAACGGCACGTTGCTCAGGAGTTGCTGTACGGTGCTGAAATAATCACGGATGTCCATAATGGATAACGACTTCCCCCTTCAGGAGTTTCTTCATCTGCAATGTAATGCCTGCACCTTGCATGAACCAAAAAACGGTGATGACATTTGCAGACCATTCCTGTCATTCAGGATAGACGCATT
>CAIVEA010000513.1 GCA_903904765.1 uncultured Chloroflexota bacterium | reverse complement strand
CTTGTCTTCCAACCGATTTTCCGCCAGCGCAGCGCGTAACTCGTTGCTGATCTCGCCGTCCTCTGCCACGTTGCGCCGGATATAACGCACGCCGGACTCCTGCCAGTTGAAATCGAGCGTCGCCAGCGGCAGCCCGTCGGCGATCACCCGCAACTGCCAGTCGTGCGTCATGGGGTGCGCGTCGTGGATGGGCAACCGTGCGCGTGGCGTAATCAGGTTGCGCCCGCGTGCCAGTTCGTGAATGTCCTCATGGATGAAAATGGTGCGCCCGTCGCTATCCACAATCTCGAATTTCACCCGTCCGCTGGCGCGGGTGGGCAGGCGCAACTGCACGAAGGGCTGAATGTAGTCGGCATCATCCGGCAGCGGTTGGGTGCGGTACAAATCGGGTTCGTGGTTCGCCCGGAATACCATGAAGCCCATATCCACCGGCACCACGCGCATCTGTTCGGGATTGTGTCCGGCCTGTGCAGCGGCACGTAGCGCGTGGGTGAACACCTTTTCAGAACCGGTTTGACGCACCATATCGCTCTCATCGGCGGCGGGCAAGGTGACGGTTTTGGCGCGATCGCCAGTGTAACGCCGGGAGATATTCCCTAGATTAGGCGTTCCAGCGATATGCACGTACATCAACCACGCGCCCATCGCAATCAGAAGAAAGCCGGGAAGTTCGCCGCTGCCTACCGCAATAATGCCGAGGAAAAGCAGCACCAGCGCGACCACAATGTTGTTGCTATTTGAGCCGGAATTGTTCATAGCCCTTCCCTGTGCTACCGCCGCATTCGGAGACCCTCATCCCCAGCCCTTCTTCCTCAGAGCGAAGGGTGTAAGACAAACGGATGCGTCTTACTTCCCCTCTCCTAGCTGTACTCAGCGGTTGGGAGAGGGGATTGAGGGGTGAGGGCTTGACCCTGCTACCGCCGTCGCTGACGGTTTTCGCGCAGCAAATCTTGCAGGCTGACGGGCGAATCTGCTGCCGAATCGTCGCTCAATCGCTGACCAAATGGTCGGGGCGTGAACAGGTTGTTACGGGCACGCACCGAAGGCGCAGCCGTGAATGCCAGCAGCGCGATCAGCGCCCCGTCCACCGCCACACGCAAATCCCACTCACCACCCGCCAGCCGTTCATTGCCATACAGCGGCAATTGATGGTCGGCCAGCAGGTTCATTTCGCCGTCGCGCAGGTAAGTTTTCATCTCGTGGACGTACTGCGTTTGTCCGTTGTGGTCAATGATCTCGAAGCGCACAATGGCGTGGCGGTCAGCTTCAGACGGTTGCACATCCAGCGTGAGATACGGGCGCACGCCGTCCTCGTCCAGCGAAATGCTGCGCGTGCGGCGCATGTCCATGCCTTCCGAACTGGCGCGGTGGCTGATGAGTCCCACATCCAGCAGGGTGATGCCGGGGGCGGTCAGCGTGCTGCGGCGGCGGGCGCGTTCGTTGGCCTCCCGTGCCTGTGCGCTGATCTTGCGGTTCAGCAGCGGCGCGGAGGCGGCCTGCATCAGCTTGCGCGGTTGTATTTCGATGAAGGTGGTCGCCAGCGCCGCGAGGAACAGTACCACCAGCGCCATGCCCCCCATCAGATTCATAGCGAGATAGCCGGGGCTGATGACCGCCGTCCCCACCAGCGCACCGAGCAATGTTAGCCATGCGGTATGTCGTCGTCGCAGACGCATTGTTCCACCCTAGTCTTGTCCGGCACATCAAAAAGAGGCGTGAGCGTCCTCATTATAACCATCAAGTTAAGCCTGAAAGAGTCCCCAACCCCTCCCTATGCATGGGGAGGGGAAAGGGGGAGGGGAT
>CAIVEA010000512.1 GCA_903904765.1 uncultured Chloroflexota bacterium | reverse complement strand
GCATCGTGCTGTTCTACGTAGACCGTGCTTCGCATCAAGCACCTCTCCAGATCGAACCTTATGCAGGCGCGGTGCAGGTGGGCATCGCCAACCGTTCGGATATTTCGCGCAGTGTGGTCTACCAAATCAAGAACACCACGCCGGAAGATGTGTCCAATTATTACCAGCAGAAGCTGAACCAGTTCTACGGCAATAGCGAAGAAACCTGCAAACGCTTTCCGTCGGTGGGGAATTTCCCCGAATACGATCAGGGAAAGCCGGATGTTGTCCCCTACTACTTCGCCTGCTTGTTCGATGGCTCTGGCTTCCAGATCACGCAGTATACCCGCGTGAATATCCAGCCCGGAATTAAGGACTACACGGGGTCGGTTGTGGTGGAGTATGACCAGAACTGGCAGCGATAATCTTGTGCCGCCAGAGGCGCGGCCTGTTCCACGTAAATTGATCGTCATCGGCCTTCTGGCGCTGGTCTTCGCGGCTTTCGTGGGGACGCAGGTGCTGGGGGTGCTGATGGCGATTTTGCTTCCCCCGCCGCCGCCCACCCCTGCCAATCTGACCGAAGCCGCGCACAGCAGCGCCGCCTATGGAGTGGATGAATGGTTGTACGAAACGACGGCTTCCCCCTGCGAAGTAGTGCGCTTTTATCAGGAGCAAGCGCAAAGTCAGACCGATGAGGGGACATGCAGCATTGCACCGCTGTGGTGTGGGGATGACCGCAGCAGCGATGAGAGCTTGTCTGGGGCGCAGTCGGCGGGGCAGCATGTGGCGCGGTGTCAGGGGATTATGCGCTTCTCACTGTTCGCCATGCGCTGGCAGGCCATCATTTCGACGGCAGACACGCCCGATTATCAGACCGAGTTCCGCCTCGTGCGTGAAATTTTCTGGACGGGTGACGTCCCCCCGCTGCCGACCAACTAATTCTTACATTTTTCCCTATCCGAATCGGTGGATTTAGGCCATAATGTGCCATGCGATACTGCCGTTTCGCGGTTGGTCACGCATCAATTCACACAAGCTAAGCGTTCAAGGAGGTGTTCCCGTGATGATGGTACACAAGCTGTGCCTGTCGCGGTGGATTGCCCGTGCGCGTGGGGTTGACTAAATTCATCCTGACTGATTCCAGCGCCTCGGCCTAATTGACGAATGTGTACGGAGAAACCCATGTTCAAGGCAGTCAATGCCCGTGTTGACATCCAAAAACTCGAACGCGACCAGCTGAATTTCTGGCGTGAGAAGCGCATTTTCGAGCGCACCATGAAGGAGCGCGAAGGCGGCCCGACCTACGTGTTCTACGAAGGCCCGCCCACTGCCAATGGTCGCCCCGGCAGCCATCATGTGCTGGCGCGTGCCTTCAAAGATATGTTCCCCCGTTACAAGGTGATGCAGGGCTATCACTGCCTGCGTTCCGGCGGTTGGGATACGCACGGTTTGCCCGTCGAAATCGAAGTCGAGAAAGAACTCGGCATCACCCACAAGCATGAAGTGGAAGCCTACGGTATCGCGGCTTTCAATGAGAAGTGCCGCAGCAGCGTGTTGCGTTACCTCTCGGACTGGGAAAAGCTGACCGAACGCATCGGCTTCTGGGTGGATTTGGACAACGCTTATGTCACCTTCACCAACGACTACATCCAGAGCGTATGTTGGAGTCTGATGCAGTTCTGGGAGAAGAACCTGCTGTATCAGGGTTACAAAGTCGTCCCTTACTGCACCCGCTGCGGCACACCCTTGAGCAGTCACGAACTGGCGCAGGGCTATGACGATGTGGAAGACCCCAGTGTGTTCGTGCGCTTCCCGCTGCGCGACAAGCCGGGTGTGTACTTCCTCGTGTGGACGACTACGCCGTGGACGCTGCCCGGCAATGTGGCGCTGGCGGTGGGTGCAGATGTGGACTATGTACAGGTGGAAGGCCCGGCGCAGGATGGCGACGGCACGGAAAACCTGATTCTCGCTGAAAAGCGCATGGATGAGGCGCTGGTCAACCGCGATGCGTACAAGATCGTGAAGCGGTTTAAGGGCAAGGATTTGCTCGGTCAGCACTACAGCCCGCTGTATACCTTCCTGCCCGTCGAAAGCGATTACGCTTACGTGGTGGCCGGCGATTTCGTCAGCACCGACGACGGTACGGGTATCGTACATATCGCTCCGGCCTTCGGTGCGGACGACCTCGAAGTGGGCAAGAAGTACAACCTGCCCGTGCTGCGGACGGTGGGCGCGGACGGCAACTTCATTGATGCTGTGACCCGTTTCCGCGGGGTGTGGTTCAAAGATGCTGATCCCGATGTGACCCGCGATCTGCGCGAACGCGGCCTGATGTACAAATCCGGCAAGTACCAGCACAGCTATCCGTTCTGCTGGCGCTGC
>CAIVEA010000511.1 GCA_903904765.1 uncultured Chloroflexota bacterium | reverse complement strand
CTCTTTCTCCCCTCTCCTAGCTGTACTCAGCGGTTGGGAGAGGGGTCGGGGGTGAGGGTCATTTTATTAAAGGGGGATGGGAATGATGGGGCAACCGATTTTGGATTCTGCTGGCAAGCCGCGCCGCCGCTGGTGGCGCTGGCTGTTGATCGTGCCGCTGGCGCTGCTGTGCAGCGTGGCGGCGGCGTTCTGCTTCCTGCCCGTGCCGGAGGACACGCCGATTCCACTCGACCAGCAGGGCGGCGGGGCGCGGCAGGAAGCGGCCTCCGTCAGCGGGTTGCAGGCGGCTTGGCCGCAGGTGGCCGCGCCGGATGAACTGCAAGCGGCGCTGGGGCGGCTGCTGTTCTACGATCCGGTGCTGTCGGTGGACAATGACCGTTCCTGCGCGTCCTGCCATCATCCCGACAAGGGCTTTGCCGATGGCCTGCCCACCGCCGAGGGCGCACATGGCGAGGCGCTGCGGCGCAACACGCCCTCATTGTGGAACGTAGCCTATGCCACCAGCCTGTTCTGGGATGGGCGTGCCGCCTCGCTGGAGGAGCAAATGCTGGTGCCGCTGACGACGGCCAACGAGATGGGCGCTGATCTGGATGCCATGCTGGAGGAGCTACGCGCCATCCCGGAATATGTGCGGCGCTTCGATGAAGCCTTCAGCGATGGCCTGACGCTGGCGAACGTGTCCACTTCTATCGCGGCCTTCGAGCGCACGCTGCTCACGCACAACTCGCCCTTTGACCGTTTCGCGGCGGGGGATGCCAACGCCCTCACGCCGGCGCAGAAACGCGGTTTCAACGTGTTCCGCAGCGCCCAAACCCGCTGCTTCGAGTGCCATTCATGGCCGACCTTCACCAACAACACCTTCAACGCGCTGGGCGTGCCGGATGTGAACCCCAACAGCCCCGATCTGGGGCAGGTTGAAGTGGTCAACGGCCCGGACTCAACCCGCGCTTTCCGCACGCCGGGGCTGCGAAACGTGGCGCTGACCGCCCCTTATATGCACAACGGCGTGTTCAAAACGCTGGACGAGGTGGTGGATTTCTACTCGAAAGGCGGCGGCCCGGCCTTCGGTGTGGATATGAAACCGGATGAGTTCATTCGCGGCTTCACGCTCACCCCGCAGCAAACCAGCGACTTGATCGCCTTCCTGCTGGCGCTGACCGACGAACCCGCCGACCTGATCCGCATCCCCGAAAGCGTCCCTTCCGGGCTGGCGGTGGTCGAACATCTGGAGAACCCCCTGCGCGAGGTGGTGCAGCAGTCCATCGCCGCCGCGCCGGACACCACCGCCCAGCGTGCGCCACAGACTTTCACCGTGAGAAGCGGCGAGTCCATTCAGGCGGCAGTAGATCAGGCGCTGGCGGGCGACACGGTGCTAGTCGAACCGGGCGTGTACCACGAGACGGTGTATGTAGACCGCGCCGGAATCACCATTCAGGGCATCATCAATGGCGAGGAACGCGCATGGCTGGATGGGGAAAAGACCCTCAGCGACGGCTTCAGCACCACAGGCGATGATTTCACGCTGGAAGGCTTCGGCATCCGCAACTACATCGGCAACGGCGTGCTGACCACTGGCGCGGAGCATGTCGTCTACCGCGATTTGATCGTGCAGGATGCGGGCATCTACGGCCTGTATCCGGTGGAAACAACGGATGTGCTGATCGAGAACTGCGTGGTCAGCGGGATTGCGGACGCGGGCATTTACGTCGGGCAGAGCCGGGGGCCGATCATCGTTCGCAACAACGAAGTCTTTAACAACGTGACCGGAATCGAGATCGAGAACAGCACCAATGCCGAGGTGTACGACAACCACGCCCACGACAACAGCGGCGGCATACTGGTGTTCTTATTACCCAACAACCCGTCCAAAGTGGGCTATAACACGCGGGTGTACAACAACCTGATCGAGAACAACAACCACATCAACTTCGGCGCACCCAACTCGACGGTGGCGAAAGTGCCGCAGGGGACGGGCATCATGATTATGACCGCCGACCAGACCGAGGTGTTCGGCAACACCATTCGCGGCAACCAGTCGTTCGGGGTGGCGCTCACCAGCCTGTACACGCTCTACAGCCGCGATACCGTGTTCGACCTCGGCGCACTGCCAGAAAACAACTGGATTCACGGCAACACCTTCGAGAACAACGGCTACGACCCGCAGGGGCTGGTGAAGGACATCGGCTTGGGCGGCGCGGACATCATGTGGACGGGCGAAGGTTGGAACAACTCGTTCGATGAGCCGGGGGCGAGCATGTTCCCGCCGCTGCTGCCGGGGCGCGATTGGCCTGCGCCCATCAAGCGCGGCCTGTGGCGCGTGTACGACATCCTGATTCAGGCGCTGTTGTAGGCAAGAAACTTCACCCCTTCTCGCTCAGGGAGAAGGGCGTAAAGAAAAACTCCCTGCCCCTCGAAAAAGAGGCGGGGAGTTTTTTCATGTGTGCAGGAAATGCAATGGCTACCCGCCCGCAGCGGTGGCCTTCAAGCCAGCGATCAGCGCGTCTTTCTGTTCGGCGGTCAGGTTGGCAGAGGGGTGCATGGGCAGGTAAATCTTGGGAGGCATGCTGCCGCCCTCAATCTTCTCCACCATCTCGCGCACATCCATACGACGATCCGTCGAAAGGTTCATCGCCTCACGTCCATCGTTCACATCATGCACCACCAGCCACTTGACCGGCGCAATATAGCTGTACCACGGCCACACGGTTTCGTTGGTATGGCAGTCGTAGCAAGCCGTCCGCATCAATTGTTCAGTTTCGGGCGAATCCCATGTGATGGTGTTGGTCACAGGCGGGTTGGTGATATCGAACCCGGGAACAAGCTGAAGGACGATGAAACCGAGGACGAGTACCGCCACAAGGCCAATCAACACACGACGAGTAGACACGAAAAGACCTCCTAAAAGTGCTTTGCTTCTTTATTGTAAACCCGGCATCCTTAGCCCAAGCTAAAGAAAGGGATTCGCTATGCTGAATATCAAGCGAATCTCCATGACATTCATCATAAGATTCAGCCGCAGAGCGCGGGCGAATGCTCTATACAGGCCAGATGAATACCGTTATAGTAGTTCTTTACAGCGTTCTTCAAACGCCTTATAATGATTCGTGAAATTCAGAACATTCACAATCTTTTGAACGTTCGCTGAAGAAACCCAACAGCACAGGGATGACGCAGGGAGAGAGAGCCAGTATGACGACGTGGAACGAGATCAACGACAAAGTGCAGGCCGCCGAACGCCTGACCTACGATGAAGGCGTGTGGCTGTTTGAACAGCGCGATGTCATCAAGATTGGCAAGCTGGCGCAGGTTGTCCGGCGGCGGCTGCATGGCGACAAGGTGTACTTCAACAAGAATCGCCACATCAACCCCACCAACGTGTGCGCCTTCCACTGCAACTTCTGTTCGTTCGCCCGCACCAGCGACAAAGAAGAAGGCGCGTTCACCTTCATGCCCGAACAGATTCCCGACAAGGTGCGCGGGGCGGTGGCGGCAGGCGTGCGCGAATTCCACATCGTCGGTGGGCTGCACCCCGAACTGGGCTTCGACTATTACCTCGACCTGCTGCGGACGCTCAAGAGAGAGTTCCCGCACATCCATCTGAAGGCCTTCACGGCGGTGGAGATTGATTTCTTCAGCACGCTCACGGGACAGAACCACCACGAGGTGCTGCGCCAACTGATGGAAGCGGGTCTGGACAGCATGCCCGGTGGCGGCGCGGAAATCTTCCACTGGGACGTGCGCCGCAAGATTTGCCCGGAGAAGGCCAATCAAGAAGTGTGGCTGGCCGTTCATGATGCAGCGCATCGGCTAGGCATCAAGACCAACGCCACCATGCTCTACGGTCACATCGAGAAACCGGAACATCGCGTTCACCACATGGTCGCACTGCGCGAACAGCAGGACAAATCCGGCGGCTTCCAAACCTTCATCGGGCTGGCTTTCCATCCCGAAGAAAACAATCTAGGGCGCAAGCTTGGCCGTCAGTGGACGACGGGTGTGGATGACATCAAGACGCTGGCGATCAGCCGCCTGATGCTGGACAACATCCCTAACATCAAGGCTTACTGGGTGATGCTCACCCCGGCGCTGGCACAGGTGGCGCTCAACTTCGGCGCGAACGACATGGACGGCACGATCATCGAAGAACACATCTATAAGGAAGCGGGCGCAAAGCGCGAGACGATGACCGTGAAGGAACTGATGAACTTCATCCGGCAGGCGGGTTACACGCCGGTGGAACGTGACACGGTGTACAACGAGATCGAGGTGTTCGCGTAGGGCGACAGCCGAGAACGTTTTCGGTAGGGGACACAAGACCACCGCCTTACACCCTTCTCTCTGAGGGAGAAGGGTTGGGGATGAGGGTTTTTGAGGTGGAAGGAGGGGTGCTGATGGATACAACCGTCCGAACGCGCATGACGTTTGCCGAGTACACCGCCTTGCCCGAAACCAACCAGATTGTCGAGCTGATTGACGGGGAGATCGTGATGAATCCGCCCCTGTTTCGCCACCAGAAAACGCTGCTGGCGATCATTGGCAGTTTGCTGCCATTCCGGGAGGCGGGGCAGTTGTGCATCGCGCCCAGCGGATTGCATCTGGACGAAGCCAATAGCTTCGAGCCGGATTTGTTCTGGGTGCGCCACGACAGCCCGACCTGCTTCCTCGAAGCGAATGGTCGCTACTGGCACGGTGCGCCCGATTTGGTGATAGAAGTGCTGTCGCCTTCAACCGCTTATGAAGATCGCGGCGTGAAGTTTGACCGCTATCAGGCCATCGGCGTGCGCGAATACTGGATCGTTGACCCGGAGGCGCTGTTCGTGGAAGTGTACGCACACAATGGGGCGCGTTTCGAGCGCAGCGGGGTGTTCAAAGCGGGGCAGTCCTTCGCCAGTAGCGCCCTCAACCACGCTCCGATTGATCTGTCCGGTTGGTTTTAGCTCATCAAGGACGCAACACATGGACGGTAGCGTAATATTCACATTGGGCATCGGGGCGGTGGTACTGTTCCTCACAGGTGGCGCGTGGATGGCGCTGTACTGGCGCATCCTCGATCCGTTCCTGCGGCGTGTGCTGGGGCGGGCGCTCGGTGTGCAAATCTACCTCGGTGAACAGAACATCTGGCAGATCAACGACGACTCGGTGGATAGTGTGGACTGGCGTAACCTACTGGTGCGCCCGATTCAGATCATCAGCCTGATGATGGGGGCGCTGATTCCGCTGGTGGTCACGATCATCGTGCTGGTCGCGCTGCTGCCCAAGCCACAGTAAGGGGGCTTGAACAGGGTGATACCCGCCAAAACGCGATTAACGCTTGCGGACTATGACGCGCTGCCCGAAAGCAGCCAGATTACCGAACTGATTGACGGAGAAATCGTCGTGAATCCGCCCGTTGACCCGCATCAGATGATCCTCGGCAACGTCTACTTCATGCTGCGGTCACGGATGCCAAGCGGACACTGGCGTTTAGCGCCCACCGGATTGCGCCCGGACGAGGGTAGCAGTCTGGAACCGGATTTGTTTTGGGTCAGCCCGCAGAATACGCGCTGTGTGCTGGAAGCCAGCGGTCGCTACTGGCACGGTGCGCCCGATCTGGTGGTGGAAATTCTGTCGCCTTCCACCGAAATGAATGATCGTGGCTCAAAGTTCGCCATCTACGAACGCGCAGGGGTGCGCGAATACTGGATGGTGAACCCGGAAGCGCAGTTTGTGGAAGTGTTCATCCTCGATGCAGATGCAGGGCGCTACGTCCGGCAGGGGTTAACCGGAACGGATGGTGCGTTCACATCTACGCTCATGGGTGAGCAGCCTATCACAATTGCAGAGTGGTTTCGTTCGTAAGCGAGCAGAAATCAGGCATCATGACGCTGAATATCGGTTTGATTGACTATCTGAATACCATGCCCTTCCACTATGATCTGGCGGAACGGCTGCAAGATGTGGATGTGCATTTCGAGCGCGGCGTGCCGTCCATGCTCAACCGGATGCTCAAATCCGGTGAGATTGACCTCGCGCCCATTTCCGCCATCGAAGCGGCACGTTATGCCGAGCAGGTGGTGGTGCTGCCCGGTTTGAGCATCGCCAGTTTCGGCGCGGTGCGGACGGTGCTGCTGTTCTCGTGGGCAGCGGACATGCGCGACCTCGACGGGCAGAGCATCGCGCTCACCGACCATTCCGCTACCAGCGTGGCGCTGCTGGATGTGCTGTGCCGCGAACGCTACGGCATCCAACCGCGTTTCACTGTCACCCGCCAGCATCTGCCCAGCATGTTAGCCGACCATGCCGGGGCGCTGGTCATCGGGGATGACGCGCTGGTGGAAGGCGCGATTCACCGCGCCCTCAGCGGCCCTGATGGTTGGGGATTGCCCTACATCTATGATCTGGGCGACGAATGGCTGAAAATGACCGGGCTGCCGTTCACCTTCGCGGTGTGGGCAGCGCGGCGCGAACGGGCAGCGGAACTGCAAGCGGCGGGCGTGTTCGATGCGCTGTATGCCTCCACCGAGGCCGGCCTGACGGAAACGCCCCGCGACGGACTGGCAAACGCTTATGCAGCACGGCTCGGCTTGCCCGCTGGGGTGTGCCGCCGCTATCTGCGCGATTTGCGCTATCATTTGCAGGATGATGATCGCGCCGGACTCAAACGCTTCCTCGAACTAGCGCTGGAAGGGTTTGACAGGAACACGCTAGAATTTTGGCAAGATGAGGCGGCAGTTACGAGCCACTGAGCTATACGCTGATGAAAATCCCGCCGGATGCGATAATAGCGCCCGAAAAGCTCACGCTATACCTGCTGAAGCCACGTCCGCGCAGCGACAAATCCAACCTCCTTGTACGGCTTGGCTTCACGCTAGAAAACCCGAATGCACTAGAGGCGGCGATTCGTCAAATCATCTTGGGTAATGAAGCGATCTTTGATCTGGAAAACGAATTTGGGAAATTCTATCGCGTTGAAGGGGTTTTGATCGGTATAAATGGTGTCCAATTGGATGTAATCACTGTCTGGGTATTCGACCCAATTAAAGACACCAACTACCGATTTGTAACTCTAAAACCGAGGAGATAAGGGCAATGCAACCCGAACTCTACACCGAAGTCGTCGTCAACCGCGATTTACCCGAAGCCAATCTCAAAAAGGGGGATGTGGCGCTGTATATCGAGTACCTCCAGCACCCACAAGAGGGCGAGGATGGTGCGATTCTGGAAATCTTCAATGCGCTAGGCGACTCACTGCGGATTGTGATTGTGCCGTTAGCAGCTATCGAACCGCTTCAAGAAGATCAAGTTCCTACTGTGCGCTTGCTGGCGAGAACAGGATAATACTCGATCATTCGGATCAAGCGCCGGTGCAGTGTCCCGATGGCGCAAGAATACACATGCTGAATAAGTGGCAAAACGAACAGGGAAAACGGAGAACGGATAACTGATGACCACACTTGATTCGCAAACCAAAGGCCAGATTGACTCGATTCTGGCGAAGGTACACGACGGCGGGCGCATCTCCTATGATGAAGGACTGCTGCTGTACCAGCATGGCGACCTGCTGGACTTGGCGGAAGCCGCCAACGTCCGCCGCCAGCAATTGAACCCCGGCAATCTGGTCACCTACCTGATTGACCGCAACATCAACTATACCAATGTATGCGTGACCGACTGCCAGTTCTGCAACTTCTACGCCCTCCCCGGCGACAAAGAAAAAGGCTACGTCAACAACAAGCTCATCCTCGGCAGCAAAATCGAGGAGGCGCTGGAACTGGGCGCAACCCGCATCCTGATGCAGGGCGGTCACAATCCCGATCTACCCTACGACTACTATCTCGATCTGGTGAGCTGGATACACCGAACCTTCCCGGCTATTGAGATCAACGCTTTCTCGCCCAGCGAAATTCAGTATATCGCTGAAATCGCCGGCAAGACGTGGCGCGAAGTGCTGACCGACCTGAAGGCCGCCGGCCTGATGGGGCTGCCCGGTGGCGGCGGCGAAATTCTGGATGACGAAGTTCGCAAGCGCGTAACCCCCAAGAAGATCATGACCGACGACTGGTTCGGCGTGATGAAGGTGGCGCACGAACTGGGGCTGGTGACGACCAACACCATGGTGATCGGCTTCCGCGAGGAACTGCGTAATCGCCTGAACCACCTCCAGCGCCTGCGCGACGAACAGGACGATAGCCTGAAGCGTTTCGGCAACGGCTTCAACGCCTTCATTAGCTGGACGGTGCAGATCGAAGGTACACCGCTGGGGCGCAGCCGCTTCGCTGCCGAATACGGCGGCACCAGCACCGAATATCTGCGTCACACCGCCATCAGCCGCATTTTCGTGGACAATGTGCCGCACATCAGCGCCAGTTGGCCGACGCAGGGTGTGAAGGTGGGGCAGATGGCGCTGCACTTCGGCTGCGACGACTTCGGCAGCACCATGATCGAGGAGAACGTGGTGTCCTCGGCGGGTGCGCCCACCAAAGCCAGTTCGCTGATGATGCCGAACGAAATCCAGCGCCAGATCCGCGAGGCGGGCTTCATTCCGGCGCAGCGCAACACCAACTATGATGTGCTGCACGTCTTCGACCAGAATGAGGACGACGTAGACCTGAGCATGGAAAGCATCAGCGCGGCGGCCTCCAAGCAGGGCAACTGGGCGGGGCTGACGCTCATCGAGTAGGCTGCCGCACACACTCTCGTTACACACAAACACCCTCGCACATGCGGGGGTGTTTTAATTCCGGGTGCAGGAATCAACAGCGGCCAGAGTTGGGGGATCTGACCGCTGTTGGATGCAGCACATGGGGTTGTACCGCATCGCAAGGATGGGGATATGGGTT